>JBHIDH010000167.1:0-1500 GCA_046759985.1 Thermoplasmata archaeon | reverse complement strand
TGACCGCCCCGATGGCATCCATTGCCTGGGACGACTTCGAGCGGGTGGACATGCGCGTGGGGGAGATCGTCGAGGCGGAGGAGTTCCCGGAGGCCCGCCAAGCCTCCTATCGGATGCGGATCGACTTTGGGCCTCTGGGGATGATGGAGAGCTCCGCCGCGATCAAGGAGTGGTACGCCCTCGGGGACCTGGTCGGACGCCGCGTGGTCGCCGTCGTGAACTTTCCCCCAAAACAGATCGCCAACTTCCTGTCCGAGGTCCTGGTGTTGGGCGCGATTCGCGAGGACGGACGTGTCGTGCTCCTTCGGCCCGACGAGGGGGCGGAGCTGGGGGACCGGATCGCCTAGGCGGCCCGCTGATTCAGGGGCGTGTACACGAGGCCCTTGGCGCCGGTGTACTCCGACTTCGGACGAATGATCTTGTTGTCCCCATACTGCTCCATCGCGTGGGCCACCCAACCGGCCACCCGACTCACGGCGAAGATGGGGGTGAAGAGGTCCACCGGAATGCCCATGGCGTAGTACGTCGTGGCGCTGTAGAAGTCCACGTTGGGGCTGAGCCCCTTCTCCCGCATCATGGCGTCCTCCATGATGGTGGACATCTCATGCCAATTCTCCTGTCCCGCGGCCTTCCCGAGCGTCTCGGCGTAGCCCTTGAGGATGGCGGCCCGGGGGTCCATGGTCTTGTACACGCGGTGGCCGAAGCCGGGGATCTTCTCCTTCCGGGCGAGGGCCTCCAGGACGTACGCCTCGGCCTTGGCGGCATCCCCAATCTTCAGACGCAGGTTCATGGCGTCCCGGTTGGCGGCTCCGTGCAACGGCCCGGAGAGCGTGCTCAGGGCCGTCACCACGGCGCTGTTGAGGTCGGCCAGGGTGGAGGCCGTGACCCGTGCCGCGAAGGTGGAGGCGTTGAAGCCGTGGTCGGCATGGAGGATGAGGGCCACGTCCATGACCCGGGCCTGTTCCTCAGAGGGAGCCTCGCCGTGGAGGGCGTGGAGGAAGCTGGCGGCGTGGCTCAGTCCCTTCGGCGGCGCCCGGTACTCCTTCCCCTGCCGCAGGCGATGGAAGGCCCCCACGAAGAGGGGGAACCCCCCCACGAGCCGGACCCCTAAGCGCCGCGTGGCCTCGGGTGAGACGTCTTCCCGATCGGGGTCCGTGAGGGCTTGGCGGGCGACCATGGCCCGGAGTACCTCCATGGGGAGGGCCTCCTTGGGGAAGGTGGCCAGCACATCCAGCTGCTCCTTCGACAAGTGACGCGCCGCCGCAAGCTCCCCGGAGAACGCCGCCAGTTCGGCGGGGGAGGGCAGCCTCCCATTCCACAAGAGGAAGACGGTCTCCTCGTAGGTCGAGTCCCGCGCCAGGTCCCGGATGTCGTACCCCCGGTACACCAGGAGGCCTTCCTGGCCGTCGATGAAGCTCAGTTCGGTGGTCCCGGCGATGACGCCAGCTAGGCCTGCAGCGCTCACGAAGTCATCCCCCTTCGTCTATTGTCGATGATGGG
>JBHIDH010000166.1:0-1523 GCA_046759985.1 Thermoplasmata archaeon | reverse complement strand
AACTCCTCGAGGATGACGTCCGTCATCGCCGCGGCCACGAACCCAATGCGAGTGCCGAACACCCCTACCGAGCGCCAGCCGATCTTGATGTCCTGGGGCGGGGCCTCGCCGCGGACGCCGCGGGTGAGCAACCAGGTGACGGTCTCGGGGGAGAGGTGGAGCTCGTCCCCGATCTCCTTCTCGCTAAGGCCCTTCTCCTTGAACTCCATGGCCTTGCGAACCAGGGCGTCGATGCTCTTCATGGCGTACCCCGGTCGTAACCTGGGCCGGGCTATTAAAGTTGGTCTCGCTCTCGAACGGGAGGAGGAGGGGGTCTCCTCGAGCCCCGGGAACCGAAAGGCTGGAATGGGAGACGCCTCCATGGGGGAAGGGGGCAGCCCACGGTCGACATCGAGACGAAGGCAACCTTTCCGACGTCGCGGGACCGACTCTGGCAGCTCTTGGCCTGGCATCAGGAGGAGGCACGACTCCGGGAGATCCATCCGGCCATCCTCGCAGACAAGGTAGTGGAGGCGGGACCCAATCTTCGTTACCGGGGCCTGGCCCTGGCCTCCTATTCCATCCATGAACGGACGGCCGCCTCGAAGCGAGGCGACTGGCAGGCCATCTGGCGATACGATCGAGACCCTCCGCACACCCTTCGAATCGAGATCCGGGAGAGCGGCGGCATACTCGGGGCAGGCACATATTGGGAGAACGCGTACACCGAGGTCGGGGACGGCACCCTCATCGAGACGAAGGGGCGCCTCGTTCTCTCCGGGGTCCCCCCATCCAAGACGGCCTCTCTCGCCGACCGGATCCTCAGCCGAATCGACGAAGAGGACCTCCGCTACCTCAAGCTTAGAGGCCTCTAGACGGACTCGCTGGCGTCGCGAACGCCCAGGGCGCGAAGGAACGAACCGAGACGCGCGACCATCCGGCGCTTCCGCTTCGCCCGCCGCCGGCGCACGGCCGAACGAATCAGCCAAGTGGCCTCCCTGTCGCCGTACTCCCAGCGGGCGTACCGCCGAAGGTCACGGGAAGCCCGGGAGTCCTCTGCTCGCCTCATCTCTTCCACGAATCCCGACCACATGTTTTCCACCTTAGAGGATCTGAAGGCAGCGGGGGCGAACTGCTTTGAGCCGGCCTGAGAATCCGTCATATGACGGGAGTACCCCTATATCCTCGGGAGGCGTCGGCCCTCCATGGGCCTCTGGGAAATCTCCCTCCGCGCGCAGTACGACTACCCCTTCATCGGGATGTCCGGCAAGTATCCCGGCGTCCCCATCTCCATGTGGTGCATCTGGGGTCGGGAGCTCCTGCAGGTTCCCACGACCGACCCAGAGGTGCTCGCGTCCATCGAAGAGGACATCCAGGGCTTCGGTCGGGTCGTCGACCGGTGGGTGGAGGCGGAGCGCACGCGGATCTTCATGCTCCGCTGCACCTGCGACGACACGGACAGCCCGTGGTACATCTGGGATGCGCACGAGATGGTGGAGGCGCCCCCGGCGATCTACCGGGATGGCTGGGGCTACTTCCGGGTC
>JBHIDH010000165.1:0-1532 GCA_046759985.1 Thermoplasmata archaeon | reverse complement strand
ATCGGTTCGTCGCCATTCGGGGCATCTCCCAGCGGAAGGCCGTCGACCTCATCTCCAACCTTCTCGGGCGAAGGGAGTTCCGGTTCCTTCGCACGGAGGCGGCGGAGGCCCTCCACCGGGGCATACTGCGGCGCCTCCAGAAGTACGCCCACACGTCGTATGCCCGCAACAAGGTCCTTCTCTTGCGGCCGCTCCAGGACCGGAAGGCGCGCAAGGCCCTCCTGGGCAGGGCCATGACCGCGAAGGAGCGGGTCCGTCAGGTACCCCGAGCTCGCATGGCCGAACTCCTGCGCCGCCTTCCGGATCTGCGGAGGCCTCGCCCCGTGTTCGATTCCGGAAAGGTCGTCGCGGTGGAGGATCCCAGGCTTCTCGAGGAGTGGAAGCCTTTCCAGCGGTACTGCGAGATCCTCCTGCCCGGGGACCTCCATCGACCCGAGGATTACGACCTCATCCTGTACGTGGCCCCCTCGGGTTCCGCCGACGTGCCCGCGCTGGACCAACTCCACGTCGTCCTGGGGCGCCCCGAGGCTTGGCAGGTCTTCCCCGAGTCGATCATCGACTTCTTCCGAGCCAACGAGGAGCTCCTTCGAATCCTCCGCGACTTGGGGCCGTACCTCGGGGACCTCCCGAGCGTAGAGAGGGTGCTCGACCTGCTGCGGAGTGTGCAGCCCCCCACGGCCCGGCCGCCCGAGGATGTCTTGGAGGCGGTCGCCGAAGACCTCAATGGACGGCTCAAGGAGCGTTTTTCCGGCCTATCCCTCGAGGGGGAGGAGGTGCTGGAGCTCCTGGCGCAAGGGCTGCCCCTCCGTCTCCGTCAGGTCTTCGCCGAGGTCCTCGAGGAAGGCGAGGCGGAGATCCTCCGCCGGACGGGACTCCGAATCCAGTTGGATCCCACCTATCCTCTCCTTCTGCCGGAGGAGGAGGTAGCGCGGGCCCTCCGGGACGTGCGACGCCGTGCGACCCGGGAGGCCTTCCAGTCGCAGCAGCGGGCCGCCCGACTCCTCATGGCCGCCGAGGAGGACGTGCATCGGAGCTACCGGGCTGCCCTGGAGTTCGATTTCGACCTGGCCTTGGGGGGCTTCGCCCTCGACTACGACCTGCAGCCGCCCGCATGGGGGGAGGAGGTCGGACTCCGTGGCGCCCTGCACCTGAACCTCGTGGACCAGGACGGCGCGCAGCGGATCGACTACGCGTTGGAAGGTGAGAATCGCGTCGCCCTCCTGACGGGGGCCAACAGCGGGGGGAAGACCACGCTCCTGGAGACCCTGGCCCAGGTCTACATCATGGCCACCATGGGGCTCCCGGTCAGCGCCCGGGAGGCGGTTCTCGCGCCTCTGGAGGCGTGCTACCTATTCTCTCGGCAGCGCGCCCTCTCCGCGGGGGCCCTCGAAGGCTTCCTGACGACCTTCATGCCCCTCGCCCTGGACCCGCGAAGGAAGCTCATCCTGGCGGACGAGCTGGAGTCCCTCACCGAGCCGGAGGCCGCGGGGGCCCTCATTGCCACCTTTCTGGAGTTGGCCCAGGCGAGCGGG
>JBHIDH010000164.1:0-1533 GCA_046759985.1 Thermoplasmata archaeon | reverse complement strand
GGGTCGAGCGGGCAGATGGGACTCCGTGAACGGGTCCGGCGAATGTCTCGTTAGCCGAGGTACGGGGCCAAATCGACGTTCAGCGTGGCGGGGTCAACCGGCAGGACGATGGAGCATTTGAAAGCTCCGGTCGCCTCGTCTTTCTCCGACAGGTCCGCTTCTCCGTCGAGCTTCTTCCCGGCTCGGTCAATGAGGAGCTTGACGATCGGACGGGCGGTATTGTCCGGGTTCGGCCTGACCACGACGGCCAGCTCCCCCGTGCTCAGGCGGACCGCCGTGCCCACCGGGTAGATCCCCAGCATCCTGATAAAGTTCTCCAGAAGCTCCGGGTCGAATTGCTTCCCGGACCCCGCTCGCAGCCGTTTGATGGCCTCGGTCGGCTCCATGGCGTCCCGGTAGGGCCTGGTCGTTGTCATGGCGTCGTAGGCATCAGCGATGGTCACGATAGAGCTCAAAAAGCTGGGCTCCTTCCCGGGATCGAGGGAGGGGTAGCCGGTCCGATCGAACCCGAGATGGTGCTCCCTGACCGCTGAGAGCGTGACGGGGCTGGTGTTCCCCATCTTCTCCACGATCCCCACCCCGTCGGTCGGGTGCCGCTTCACGAGCGTCCATTCCTCGTCGGACAGACCCCGCGGCTTCAGTAAGAGTTCGTCTGGCCAGTTGACCTTCCCCAGATCGTGTAAGAAAGCCCCTAAGCCCAGCTCGAAGAGAGTCTCCTTGCTCAGGCCCAGGAACTGCCCTAAGGCGGTGGAGAGAATCCCCACGTTGACCGAATGGGTGAAGAGGTATTCGTCGTAACTTTTGATCATCGTGAGGGCGAGGAGGGCGTCCTTGTGCTCGAAGATCCCGTCGACCATGGATTGGACCATCGGCGCGAAGGCTTGGTTGGACGGGATCTTCCCTAGCCGGGCCTCCCGCATGATGTTCTTCACCACCCCAAGGCCGCGCTGGTAGAGAATCTTGGCTTGCTTCCCCTCGATCCCCTCTTCGACTTTCTCCTGCGCTTTCCTGGTCTCCTCTGGGTAGAAGACCGTGATGCGCTTGGCGCCTTTCTGGGCCAGGACCTCCTTCATGCCGCCGGCCTCCTTGATGAGGGCGGCGTCGGTCGAGAGCGCCTCGATGAAGAGCCGGGCCTCCGCGCCGGTCACCCCCCGGTGGAAGATGAGACCTCCCACCTCCCGGGCCTTGAGCCGTTCGAGAAATCCGCGGGCGAGGTCATTCTGGCCCGTCATGGGCACGCCCTCCAGGAAGAGGGTTCCTTCTATCAGGCCGACCACCACCTCCTCCTGATCCTTTAGGAATTCCTCGAACGCTTCCTCGACCGAGGTGAGGAACCTGGCGGAGACAGGATGGGTGGCCGGGTAGAGGGCGAGGCCTTTGATAGCCCCGTTTAGATGCTTGATGAGGTTTTCGAGCTGGTGCATCCGGTCCATCGGCCCTCGCTCCTTAAGCCTCTCGGGTCTTGGGGCCGCCTTCCAGAGCCTGCAGGCAGGCCTGGCGGACCTTGTCGGAGGAGGCCTCAGCCTCGGCCTT
>JBHIDH010000163.1:0-1538 GCA_046759985.1 Thermoplasmata archaeon | reverse complement strand
AGCATGATGGAGACGCCCTCGCCCAGAAGGACTGAGGCCGTCTGCCACCTGCTCGAACCCCGGGCCGCGATGGCGGCGAACTCCACGTCCCGCTCGAGGCTGGCGGCATACATGATGAGCCCGAGGCCCGCCGTGAGGATGACCGCCACGAAGGCGAATTCCATCCCGATGAACGCGAACATCCCCTGCTGGATCGCATTCGCTGCCTGCCTCTCCCGCTCCTCCTCGTAGATCCGGACAAAGACAGCCCCCAGCCCTCGAATCGCGGTCCCCACGTCCGCGGCCGGAGCCCCCGGCTCAAGGTCGATGAAGAAGGTCGAGGACACGGGGAACTCCCCCTGCGGTAGGCCTTGCGCGTCCAGAAGTGCCCCGAACGTGTCGAAGCTCCCATAAATGGCCCGAGGAAGGCTAAACCCCCCGTAGGCCAGGGATGGCAGACCGCGAACGATTCCGCCCACCGTGACGTTGGCTTGAGAGACGCCCTGGGGACCGGACTCGAGCCGAAGCATGTCCCCGACGCGGAGGAAGGCCGTGCGTGCGTATTCCTTGGAGAGAAGGACGAAGCCCTCTGTAGTCAGGACGTCCAGGGCGTCCTCCCGGCCCATGGGGTCCAGCTGCCAAGGTTCCGGCTGTGTTGCGTCGAAGAAGGCAATGGGTTCGAGGGCAAAGGCGTCGGCGCAGCAGAAGACGGGGTCAGCGGTGAGGGCGGCGACCCGAGCCACGGTCTTGACCCCTGAAAGCGCGCTTACGTTCGCCCCGAAGGTGGCGTCCTCTTCAGGCCCGATCGCCTGGATATCCGCCCCGATCAAAGCCCGGAGGTTTCGCTCCTGAAAGTCGATCTGGGAGCCGAATAGGGCGAGGACGAACAGGCCGAAGCCCAGACCGAGGGCGATGATGACGGAGATGTTGGAGGCACGACGTGGATTGCGAGCGAGATTCCGGCCGATCACGTGATGGAGGTTGGGGGCCAGGGGCCGGACGATGCGCGAAGCGGCCCCGTACAGCCGGCCCGTGGAGCGGGTCGCGAGCCGTGTTGCGCCGATAATGAGAAGGATGGGCGCCACGGGGGTGAGGAGGAAGAAGATGATGCCAAAGGTGGAGAGGAAGAATCCTCCCGGGGCAATTCGGCTGTACAAGACCACCCCAAAGGTGACGAGAGCGATGGCCACGAACACGATGTCGACAGTAGGCCGATACTCGATCTTCGTCTCGCCGGGGGCATAGTGGCGGAGCGTCTCGACGATAGGCAACTTCGCGGTCCGTTTGGCGGAGCGGTAACTGACCAGGCCCATGAAGAGGAGGCTGAACAGGAAGACGACCACCACGGTCTCCGGTCGGAGGACGACCTCCTCGACCCGGGGCGCTACGCCTAGGACCAGGGGGTTTGCGAGTCCCAGGAGGAACCGACTCAGGAGGACACCGCCTAGGAGGCCCAGGAACGTCGCCACCAAGCCTCCAATAAGCGCCTCGAGGAGGAGCAGTCCCACAACCTCACGCGAACCCCCCCCGCGGGCCTTCAGGACCGCGAGCTCCCGACG
>JBHIDH010000162.1:0-1576 GCA_046759985.1 Thermoplasmata archaeon | reverse complement strand
GGGTTTGAACCCGCGACCTCCGGATTTCCCAGGAGCGCACCGAGGTTCACGAAACCCTATGAGTCCGGCGCTCCACCAGGCTGAGCCACCCCGACAGGCGAGGCAATCTGCCTCGCTACATAAGTCTTCTTTCGCGTGAGGAGGAGACGAACAGGGGAGACCAGTACCCTTATGGCCGGAGGGGGTCTTGGGACGGGACAGGTGACCAACCCGGAGTCCCAGGACGTCTGGCTTCGTCTCACGGTGAACGGCCGCCGATACGATGTGGTCGCTCCCGTACAGAAGACCCTCCTCGAGGTCCTGCGCGAGGACCTGGGTCTGACGGGTACGAAGCACGGCTGCGAGCTCGGGGAGTGCGGGACGTGCGGGGTCCTGGTGGACGACCTCTTCGTCCTCTCTTGCCTCACCCTGCCCGTAGAGGTGCAGGGGAAGGAGGTCACCACGGTGGAGGGCCTCGCTCACGGTGGGAAACTCCATCCCCTCCAAGAAGCCTTCGCCGAGCTCGGCGCCGCCCAGTGCGGCTACTGCACCCCCGGATTCCTGATGGCCGCCAAGGGTCTCCTCGACGCCAGTCCGTCCCCGACCCGGGAGGAGGTCCAGGACGGCCTCAGCGGCAACCTGTGCCGGTGCACGGGATACCTGAAGATCTTCGAAGCCGTGGAGTTGGCGGCCGACCGGATGGGGGCGCGGAGGGCGAAGGTCGCAGAGGCGACCCCCGAGGTGGCCCCGTGACCGATTTCTCCGTCATCGGCAAGCCCCGGGCCCGGGTGGACGGGCCGGCGAAGGTGACAGGGCAGGCCCAGTTCGCCGACGACATTCACCTCCCGGGGATGCTCTACGCCAAGCTGCTCCGCAGCCCCCTGCCCCACGGCCGCATCAAGGCCCTGGACACCTCCCAGGCGGGGGCGCTCCCCGGGGTTGTGGCCATCCTGACGGGGAAGGATCTGCCGGAGAAGTACGGCATCCTCCCCGTGAGCCAGGACGAAGAGGCCCTGTGCACGGAGAGAGTCCGGTACGTGGGGGACCCCATCGCGGCCGTGGCCGCCGTGGACGAGGCGACGGCGGAGCGGGCCACGGAACTCATCGCCCTCGACCTGGAGCCCCTGCCCACCTACATGACCATCGAGGAGGCCCTGGAGAAGGAGGGGGAACCCATCGAGACCCTCCGCTTCGGCCCCAACGTCCACAAGGCCGTCTCCCTGGAGTTTGGGGACGTGGAGGCGGGGTTCGCCGAGGCCGACCGCACCCGCGAGGACCTCTTCTTCTTCCAGGGGTCCAGCCACCTCCCCATGGAGCAGCACGCCGCGGTGGCCCGCTGGGAGCCCGAGGGCAAGGTGACCCTCTGGTCCTCCACCCAGACCCCCCACTACGTGCACCGGGCCCTCGCGAAGGTCCTCGGCCTCCCCATGAACCGTATCCGGGTCATCGCCACCCCCGTGGGAGGCGGCTTTGGGGGAAAGAGCGACCCGTTCAACCACGAGATCATCGTGGCGAAGCTCGCGATGGTCACGGGCCAGCCCGTGAAGCTCACCCTCACCCGGGAGGAGGTCTTCTACGCCCACCGCGGGCGCCACCC
>JBHIDH010000161.1:0-1590 GCA_046759985.1 Thermoplasmata archaeon | reverse complement strand
GAGCTGACCAACTGCAATGCGCATCTGCGCCAAGTGGCCGAGGCGGTCAAGCGCGGTGTGCTCTCGGCCGGCGGCTTCCCGCTGGAGTTCCCGACGATCTCGCTGGGCGAAGTCCTAATGAAGCCGACCACCATGCTGTTCCGTAACCTCATGGCCATGGACGTGGAGGAGTGTATCCGCGCCTATCCCCTGGACGGCGTGGTGCTGCTCTCCGGCTGCGACAAGACCACGCCCGCCATGCTCATGGGCGCGGCGTCGGCGGACGTCCCGGCCATCATGGTGACGGGCGGGCCCATGCTGCGCGGGAAGTGGGGGCAGGAGGCGATCGGTTCGGGGACGGATGTGTGGCGCTACTGGGCCGAGCGGCGAGCGGGGCGGCTCTCCGAAGAGGAGTGGTGCGAGATGGAATCGTGCCTGTCGCGCTCGGCGGGGCATTGCATGGTCATGGGCACCGCGTCCACCATGGCCGCCATGGCCGAAGCGCTGGGGATGACGTTGCCCGGCAATGCCGCCATTCCCGCCCCAGACTCGCGGCGCCTGGCGCTGGCCGAGATGACCGGCCGCCGCATCATGGAGATGGTGGAGGAGGACCTCAAGCCCTCCAGGATTCTCACGCCGGAGGCCTTCGACAACGCCATTCGGGTGGACATGGCCATCGGCGGCTCGACCAACGCCATCATTCACCTCGTGGCCATTGCGGGTCGGGTGGGGGTGGATCTCCCGCTGGCGCGCTTCGACGAGCTGTCACGGACCACGCCGTTACTCTTGAACGTGAAGCCCTCAGGCAAGCACCTGATGGAAGACTTCTTCTACGCGGGCGGCCTGCCCGTGATTCTCAAGGAGCTCCTGCCGCTGCTCCATCGGGAGGCGCTGACCGTCACCGGCCGGTCGATCAGAGACAACGTGGCCGGCGCCAGGAACTACGACGAGGACGTGATCCGCTCGCTCGCCATGCCCATCTCCAGCGAGGGCGGCACCGTCATCCTCACGGGGAATCTCTGCCCCGACGGGGCCGTCCTCAAGCAGTCAGCTGCCTCTCCCCACCTCCTGGTCCACCGGGGGAAAGCGGTCGTCTTCGAGGACCACGCGGACCTCCACGCGCGCATCGACGACCCCGGGCTCGCCGTGGACGAGGGCTCGATCCTCGTGCTCAAGCGAGTGGGGCCCAAGGGGGCGCCGGGGATGCCGGAGTGGGGCGCGGCCCCCATCCCGGAGAAGCTCTTGAAGAAAGGCCTGAAGGACATGGTGAGGATCTCGGACGCGCGGATGAGCGGCACCTCATACGGGACCGTGGTGCTCCATGTCTCACCGGAGGCGGAGGCCGGAGGGCCACTGGCGGTGGTCCAGGACGGGGACGAGATCGAGCTCGATGTCCCACACCGCCGGCTGACGCTCCGGGTTCCAGACGACGAGTTGGCGCGGAGGCGCGCCATCTTCCGGCCCCGGCCCCCTCATTTCACGCGGGGTTACGGCAAACTCTTCCTGGACCACGTCCTTCAGGCCCATCAAGGTGTGGACTTCGACTTTTTGAGGGGGCGGACGCCGGTCCGGGCGGAGGATACCGTCGGCCCCAGCCACTCCTGACCGACC
>JBHIDH010000160.1:0-1609 GCA_046759985.1 Thermoplasmata archaeon | reverse complement strand
CTCTCCTGGGAGGCGCCTCCGGAGGACGTCACGGGAGGTATGCGGGCCAAGGTCCTGCGGATGTTCGACATCGCCAGGGACGGGTCGCGATGCGTGTTGGTCAGCGGTCTCGTTCCCGGCCGCGTGCAAGCCGTCCTCGGTGGCGAGGACGTCCCCGGGACGGAGGTCCGGTGGTCCTGATGACGGAGCGGAAGAGGGAGCACGTGGACATCGTCCTCGACAAGGAGGTCCGGCCCCGACACAACTACTGGGACGACGTGCAGTTCCTCCACACCGCGATCCCCGAGGTGGACCTGGAGGAGGTGGACCTCCGGACCGAGCTCTTCGGCAAGCGCCTCACCGCCCCCGTGGTTATCTCCTCCATGACGGGGGGATTCAAGGACGCCGTGCAGATCAACGCGAACCTGGCCCACGCGGCCGCCGACGTCGGGGTCGCCATGGGCGTCGGGAGCCAGCGCCCGGTCCTCCAGGGTCAGGCCTCGGAGGAGTCCTGGACCGTCATCCGAGATTACGACATTCCCCTGGTGATCGCCAACATCGGGGCTCCCCAGCTCGTCCCCCAGGCCGGCAAGGAGCCCCTCGGCGTCGAGGACGCGAAGCGGGCGTTGGAGATGGTCCAGGGGGACATCCTGGCGATCCACCTCAACTACACCCAGGAGATCGTCCAGCCCGAGGGGGACAATCGGTCGCGGGGGGTCCTGAAGGCCCTGGCCGCGGTCGCCGCCGAGGTCCCCGTGCTGGGCAAGGAGACCGGGGCCGGGATCTCCCGGGAAGTCGCCCTCCGCCTCAAGGAGGCGGGGGTACGGGGGATCGACATCGGCGGCTTGGGCGGCACGAGCTTCTCCGCCGTGGAATACTACCGGGCCAAGAAGGAGGGCATGCGCCAGAAGGAGCGGCTGGGTCAGACCTTCTGGGAATGGGGCATTCCCTCCCCCGTCTCCCTCCTCCTCGCCGATGTGGGGCTTCCCCTGATTGCGACGGGCGGGCTTCGGCACGGCTTGGACGTGGCCCGAGCCGTCGCCCTGGGGGCCCGGGCGGGGGGCATGGCCTCTCAGATGCTCCGCGCAGCAAGCGAGTCCGCCGAGGCCGTGGTGGAGGCCCTGGAGGAAGTCGTGGCCGAGATCAAGGCCGTCCTCCTCCTCACGGGGTCACGCAGCTTGCGGGAGCTGGCCGAGACACGCACGATCTTCACCGGTCCCACGCGGGAGTGGGCGGCCTCCCTCGACCTCCGGCGGGGGTAGCCCATGGACCCACAGGCCTTCCAGGCCTACCTCGCGGAGAAGTCGGACCGGGTCGACGAGGAGCTCGACGCCTGGCTCCCCCCGGCGGGCGGGGTTCCCCGCCTCCATGAGGGGGTCCGCTACGCACTGGGCCTCGACGTCCCGGAGCGAAAGAGGCGGGGGAAGCGGCTCCGCCCCGTGCTCTGCCTGCTCACCGCCGAAAGCCTCGCGGGGGACCCCAACCAGGCCATGCCCTTTGCCCTGGCCTCCGAGATGCTCCACAATTTCATGCTCGTGCACGACGACATCGAGGACGGAGACCGCGTCCGTCGAGGCCGGGACACGGTCTGGGTCCGGTACGGTCTCGAGCACGCCATCAACATCGGCGA
>JBHIDH010000159.1:0-1610 GCA_046759985.1 Thermoplasmata archaeon | reverse complement strand
CCGCCATGGAGGAGCTGGGGATGGGGGGCCTCGACGACATGGAGCTCTACATCCTGGACCTGGGACGGATCCGCCGGGAGCACCGGGAGCAGGACAGCCAGAAGGACTGGTTGGAGGCCCTGCAGGAGTACATCGCCAAACGGGTCTACGACCACGACTTCGACCTGCTCGCCATCGATGCCCTCTCCGGCCTCTACTCCCTGAGCCAGATGGAGAACCCCCGGCGCGACCTGTTCCACTTCTTCGCCTTCCTCCGGGACCTCGGGCCCACGTGCTTCCTCATCTCCGAGATCCCCTTCCACTCCCGCCGCCTCGTCGCCTACGAGGAGGACTTCCTCTCGGACGGCATCTTCCTCCTGCAACAGGCGGAGGTGGGGGACAGCGACGTCCAGCTTCGCATCCGGTGCGTGAAGTTGCGTCGGGCGAAGCACGCCCAGAACTACTTTGCCTTGGTGTGGGGCCAGGAGCGGTTCATGGTCACCTCCATCATCACGCGGACAGGGAACCGGCGGCGCCGGCGGGCCGAGCCCGCCTCATGGTGAGGTCGAGGGCGTCTTCGTGGGTTCCAGGTGCTCCTGGATGGCCCGGGGCAGGTCCTCCGTCAGGATCATGGGGCCTAAGGCCCGCTTGAAGAAGGGGGCCCGGCGGTCGAGGACGATGGCGATGCCGCGGTCGCGCTCGGAACGGATCAACCGGCCCATGCACTGGAGGAGGCGTCGCGTCGTGGGGGCCAGCACCCCGTACTCCCACCCCCTTCGGAACTTCCAGTCATAGTAATCCACCAGGGCCCGGAGGGCCGCCGTCGGCTTCGGGTAGGGGATGCCGACCAGCACCACCACCTCCAGCTCCCGATCGGGGAAGTCGAGGCCCTCGGAGACGCGGCCCCCCACGACGGCGAAGAGGGCGGCGGTGGAGCGTCGAAAGGCGTCCAAGGAGCGCATGAGGGCCGCCTGGTCCATGCCCCGCCGCTCCACGTAGACGGGCACGCGGCTCTCCCGCCGCAGGTCCAGGAACGCCTCCAGGAGCCCGTAGCTCGGGAAGAGGAAGAGGGTGTTCCGCTGGCAGCCTCGTAGGAGGGTCCGCACCTCCTCCCGGAGGCGGGCCAAGGCCTCGGGGGCCCCGTGCAACTCCTGGTAGCGCGTCGTGACGTGGTCCCGGTACACCACCCTGCGGTTCTCCGGGGGGAAGGGGCTGGGGAAGGCCCGGAGGAGGGTGTCCGGAGGCAGCCCCAGGGCGTCCCGGTACTCCTCGAGGGGGGCGAGGGTCCCCGACATGTGGAGGGAGGCGTGGCAGGCGAGGATCGGCTCGGCCACCCAGGAGGGGTCGAGGCAGTAGGCGTGGAGGGCGGGGCGTTCCCCGCCGAGGATCAGCTTCGCGTACTCCCGCTCCTCCGTGGTCATCCAACGGAGGAGGTTCCGGGCCACCCCCAGCGTGTAGGATCGCGGCAACGACCCGGCCCGCCTCCGGGCCTCCCGAATCGCCTCCCCGGTGGCCGCCAGGCCGCCGAGCATCCCACGCAGCTGGGATGTCGTGATGGCGAATTCCTGCATCACCCGCCCCTCCAGCGCCAGCGGGGGGAGGAAGCCGTCCTCCTCGATGACGTACTCCGC
>JBHIDH010000158.1:0-1612 GCA_046759985.1 Thermoplasmata archaeon | reverse complement strand
GGCAGTCTCGACGAGGCGCTCCGGGCCCCTTGAGGGGCTCCTCGGAGGGGCTCGAACAAAGGTTTATCCGCTGCCCCCCGAATTTCCAACCGCATGGCGGTTGCCGTCGAGACGACGGAGAGTGAGGAGATGGTGCTGAAGTACATGTGGCTCCTCCAGCACGATGACGGTGGGACGCCTGCCAAGACGGGGCAGCTGGCAGAGTACATCCAGGTCTCGCCCTCCAGCGTCACGGAGATGTTGGACAAGCTTCAGGGCAAGGGGCTCGCAGAGCATCGCAAGTACGAGGGGAGCTCCCTCACGAAGGAGGGGGAGCGGATCGCCGTGAGCATCCTGAAGCGACACTGCGCCATGGAGTGGTTCATGGTCCAAGTCCTGGAGGTCCCCGACGGCCAGTTCCACGATGAGGCGTGCCGGATGGAGCACGTTCTCACAGAAAGCACGGCCGGAAAGCTCCGCTCCCTAACTGACCAGCCCGACACGTGCCCCTCCTGCTACGACCTGAACCAGCTCCACTGCCAGTATCTCGTGCCCGGTAAGGTCCCGCGCCGCTAGGGTCGCCACCTCACAGTATATTTTAGGCAGTCCGAAATGTCTAAATAGGACCCAGGTCTCATCGGGACGCCGGTTTAGGTGACCCGAAAACGGGCGGGGTGAGGAAACTGGTTGTGGCGCAGTACCTGCTGACTTTCCGCGAGGTCCTCGAGGCGTCCCTGCTGACAGCTATCATCCTCTCGTATCTTGTCATGACGGGACGGACGGGGATGAAGCGATATGCTTGGTATGGCATCTCCGTCGCTCTCACTGTCAGCCTACTCCTCGGGGTATTCATCTTCCTCCTGTACGGCGGCCTCTCCGAGGCGAACAGGGTCCTCTTCGAAGGCGTTGCGGCCCTTGTCGCCGTCGCCGTGCTCACCTCGATGCTCTTCTGGATGGCCATCCGGGCCCGCACGATGAAGTCCCGCATCCAAGGCCGCGTTGAGGCGGCTGCGACCCACGGCGCGCTCTTGGGTGTTGCCGCGGTAACCTTCATCCTCGTTTTCCGGGAGGGTCTGGAGACCGTCCTATTCCTCACGCCCTTTATGGTCCAGGACGTGGCGGGGACGATCCTTGGTGTGGTCCTAGGTGTGGGGACCGGCGTTGGGCTGTCCTACGCGGTTTTCCATTTCGGCGTCCGCCTGGACCTTCGAAAATTCTTTTTCTTCACCAGCATCCTCCTCATCATCCTCGCGGGAGGCCTCTTCGGATACGCCATCCACGAGCTCATGAAATACGCCGCCATTCAGGGCGTGGACATCGGATGGTGGGGACAGGCGGCATACATTCTACCCTTCTCCGAGGGAAGTCTCCTGCACAACAAGGGCCTCATTGGCTCGATCTTTGCAGTCCTAGTCGGCTACGATATCGACCCCGAGTGGGGGAGGGTTTTCGCCCACTTCCTCTACCTCGCCGTAACACTTCCCCTAGTGATCTTCATCTATGCTCGTCCCGACGCCGTCGCGATGCTAGGCGCGCGTTTGCAGAGGATCCGCCGATCCCTCGTCCTCCGAGGACGGGCTCCCCAGGAAGAGTGAGTAGTTAGTCACAGGGCATCCTCCCCAAAGCTTTTCCC
>JBHIDH010000157.1:0-1639 GCA_046759985.1 Thermoplasmata archaeon | reverse complement strand
CGGGGAAGACCTCCAGGGTGGCCATCATCGTGAAGTGGCCCACCCCGCAGTACTCCGCGCACCGGATGGCATAGGTTCCCACCTTGAGCGCCTGGAACCAGTACAGATTGAGCCTTCCCGGGACGGCGTCAATCTTCAGCCGGAACTCGGGGATGAAGTAACTGTGAATCACGTCCAGGGAGGTCACCTCCAGCCGGACCACCTCCCCCTCTTGGACCCTGAGGAGGCCCTCGGAGGTGGTGTTGTCCGGGTAGACGAACTCGAAGGAGAAGCGCTGGCCGATGACCTGGATCGTCATGGTCTCCTGGGGAATCGTGTCGGTAATCTGGAGGGTCTGGAAGGCCCCGGCGCCGATGATGGCGATGACCAGGACAGGCAGGGCGGTCCAGAGGAACTCGAGGCGAGGGTTGTGGGTCGTCACGCGCGTGGGGAGGTGGAAGCCCGGTCGGCGACGGAAGAGGATGATGGCCGCAATCAGGAGGCCCTCCACCACGACTCCTATGACGAGGGCCAGGACGAAGACGAGGACGAAGAGCTGGTCAACGGCGGCCTGGGCCGGGGTAATCTCGTGGTCGGCCCGGGCCGGGACCAGGAGGGCCAGGCCAATGGCGACGAGAAGGACCTCCGCCAGGACCGCCCGATGATGGCGCCGGACCATCGGGGAGCCCAGCCTCTCTCCTGCTAAAAACCTTCTCCTCGTGCCTCTGAGTCCCGTCCGACAGCCCCATACCAAAGCTATTTACCAACCCCCCCGAATCTGCGCTCGAAGCCAGCTGCTGCTAGGGATTTCTGATGGCGACGGAGGTCGTGTTTCGGCGTCGACGGGCGTGGGCGACGAACGGCGTCCTTCGCTGGCTCTTCACGACGAACCACAAGGACATCGGGATCCTCTACCTCGTCACCACGATGGGCTTCTTCGTTCTCGGGGGAATCCTGGCTCTCATCATGCGACTCGAGTTGGCGACCCCGGGCGTCACGATCGTCGACCCGGCCGCGTACTCCGAACTCTTCTCCATCCACGGCTCCACCATGGTGTTTCTGGTGGCCATCCCCCTCTTCGGGGCCTTCGCCAACTACATGATGCCGATCCTCATCGGCGCGAAGGACATGGCGTTCCCCCGCTTGAACGCCCTGAGCTTCTGGCTCATCCCGCCGGCCGGGATCTTGATCTGGATGGGGGCGGCCACCGTGGGATGGACCGCGTACGCCCCGCTTTCCGTTTTTGAACCAGGCCGCGGGATCGACATGTGGATCCTCGGAGTGATCATCCTCGGGACCTCCTCCATCCTAGGGTCCCTGAACTTCGTCACCACGATCTTTAAGCACCGGAAGCCCGGCGTCACCTTCGGCAACCTCTCCCTGTACGTGTGGACGGTCCTCGTGACGGCGTGGCTCATCCTTCTCGCCACCCCCGTGGTGGCCTCCGCCCTCACCATGCTGTTCCTGGATCGGAACCTCGGGACGACCTTCTTCGCCGCGGAGGGCGGTGGGGTCCTCCTCTGGCAGCACCTCTTCTGGTTCTACTCCCATCCCGCCGTCTACATCATGATCCTGCCCGTCATGGGCATCGTCTCGGTCATCATTCCCACGATGTCCTCCAAGCCCATCTTCGGCTACAAGGCCATCGCCTTCTCCACCG
>JBHIDH010000156.1:0-1695 GCA_046759985.1 Thermoplasmata archaeon | reverse complement strand
TTGCCCCCGTGGGGGTACATCAGGGAGCCGCAATTCGGGCAGAACATGGGCGGGAACCACGAGGCAGTCGGGTAAGAAGCTTTCCCACCCGGCCCCCTTCCATGATAATCAGCGGAGGGCCTGGTCGTAGTCGCGTAGGGCCCGCTCCACCAGTCGACGAATGAGGTCCTCCTGGCGGAGACGGCGGGCCCGACGGCGGGAGGGGGGCTCGCGGCGCGGGAGAGGCGCCTCCTCCGGCTCGTAAGGCTCGTAGGACTCCTCCGGCGGCGGCGGCCGACGGGGCCTCCGGGGCGCCCGCGCGGCGCGTCGGGGGGGTTCGTAGTAGGCGTCCTCCTCCCGCTCATAGGGGGAGACGAGGGGGATCCGACGGAGGTTGTCGTACTGCTGCGGTTGGACCCCGTACCAGGCCGGGGGCGGGGCGGCCATCGGGGCGGCCATGACGGGCACAGGCTGCACGGGGGCCATGGCCGGCGCGTTCATCTCGTAGGTCACGGGCACGGGTTCCTCCTCCGCCTGAACCTTCCGCTCCATGGCGACCTGAGCCGCCACGAGCCCCCCGATGTAGGCGAAGATGATCGTGACGAGATACCCGTTGAAGCCCATGACAGCGGTCTGCTGGAGGGCCACCACGAAGGCCGAGAGGTAGTCCACGAGGAATTGCATGTAGGGGGCGATGGGCGGGATGATCTGACCGAAGCCGTACAGGATGAGGGCCGGGAGGGTGAAGAGGTTCTGCAGCTCGGGGAACTCCACGGAGCTGACGACGATCAGGGCGAGAATCCAGATGGTCACGACGGGGAGGACGGCGGCCGCCGCTCCCTTCCAGGGGTTCCCGGCCTTGCGTCCGCCGACGTAGCCGGCGATCATGGGTCCGAATAGGGGAATCCACCAGAGCATGAGGGAGAGGATGAGGGTGTACTTCATGGAGCCCCAGAAGGAGTACGGGCCCTTCCGCCGCAGGGACTGAAAGTCCTCCATCCGCGGGTCGAACCGGTAGACACCTCGCCGATCGTCCCGTAGGGTCAGCGTGCGCGGTCGGGGCCAGGAGACCCCGGGAACTGCGTAGCCGGGGTGACCTCGGCTGAAGACCATTCCCATCCCATCCCTCCGGCCGAGCCGGAGGCCGGGGTAGGCCCGAGAGCTTATAAAAGCATTGTGGCGGAGGGCCTTGGGTCCCCCGGAACCCGGACCGGGGCGCGGCAAAACGCTTTACCCCGAGGGGGCCTATGCCTCCCCGCCCGTGGGGCCCGGGAGGAGATGTGCATGCGCAAAGGCCACCGCCTGTACGACTACTTCATGGCGTTCGAGAAGGGGCTCAGCGACGAGGAGATTGCCACGGCCTTCCACGTCTCCGTCAAAACCGTGGAGCGGTACCGACCGTTGCCCCGGTACTACGACCTGGAGGGCCTGGATGACCTGGTCATCGCCCTCCGGCGGCGGCGGGCGCACCTCTCCACGATCTTTCGTACGGTCCGGGAGGATCCCGGCTTCTCTCCCTTCGATGGCCTGCTCCTCCTCCTGGCGATCTGTCGCGTCATCAAGGAGGACGGGCGGGTACTCTCGGCGCGAGAGATGCGGGTCGCGCTTCGCAGCGCCTTCGAGCCCCGGGTTCACGACGAGGAGCAGCTCCGAGGTCTTCTCGCCCTGGTGGCGGAGTGAGGACCCGGGGGATGGTCGAGGAGTCCCGCCTCCCGG
>JBHIDH010000155.1:0-1745 GCA_046759985.1 Thermoplasmata archaeon | reverse complement strand
GCTTACGCCGTCTCTACGATCTTTCTCGTGATCACCGGGTATTTCTTTTACACCATTCTGACCTACTTCAGTCTCATCAGCGTACAGGCCTCGATGAATCCCGGTCTGGCCACCGGCCTCAATGTCACGGACGGCATCCTCCGACCGCTGTTCAGCGACATGAGCGTGGTGCTTCTCTTTTTGATGCCGCTCGTCACGATGCGTCTCTTCGCCGAGGAGCGAAAGCAGGGAACGTTAGAGCTCCTCCTCACCTTTCCGTTACGGGATGGAGAGGTCTTGCTGGGAAAGTTCCTGGCCGCGACGGCCCTCTATGCCCTGCTCCTCTTCGCCACGGCTGTCTATCCGGTGCTCCTCGCCCTCTGGAGCGAGCCGGAACTGTATCCGATCCTCACCGGGTACCTGGGTCTCCTCTTGCTGGGAATGGCCTTCATTGCCCTGGGACTCCTTTTCTCATCCCTGACGGAGAACCAGATCGTGGCGGCGGCGCTCGCCTTTGGGGCCCTCCTCCTCTTCTGGATCATCGGGTGGGCGGCAACCCTCGCGGAGGGAGACTGGGGCCTCCTCTTCAGGCACCTCTCCATCCTGGAACACCTCACCAGCTTTGCCCGAGGGGTGCTCGAGACAAAAGACGTGGCCTACTACCTGGGCCTGATCGGCTTCTTCCTCTTTGCCACGCTCAAGTCGTTGGAGATACGCCGGTGGAAGGGTTAGCCCATGGGTAGAATGTTTTCCTTCGTCCGCCGCCTGTTCGGCCACCGGGGGACCCGGTATGGGGTGAACACGGCCGTCGCGCTCCTGCTGTTTCTTGCCATCGTCGTGGTGGTGGAGGCCATCGCCATTCGACACAACATCCGCGTCGACCTGACCGAAGGCAGGCGCCATACCCTCTCGAGCCAGTCCATCAAGCTCCTCAGGGCGCTGGAAAAAGATGTCCACGCCGTCGCCTTCTATCGGACCGATGAGCCGGGAAAGGCAGCCGCCCAGGACCTTTTGGACCAGTACGCCCACTTCTCGGCCAAGTTTCGGTCGGAGTTCGTGGACCCGGACCGGCACCCGGCCTTGGCCCGTCGCTATGGAATTACCGCGTACGGAACCGTGGTCCTGGAGAGTGGGGGGAAAGAAGAAAAAGTCCAGGGGGCGGACGAGGAGAAGCTCACCAACGCGGTGGTGAAGCTCCTTCGGGAGAAGAGGCGGATCCTCTACTTTCTCAGCGGACACGGAGAGGCGGAGCTGGAGAGCGCCGACCGGCAGGGGCTCTCTCAGGCAAAGCAGGCCCTGACCGAGGTCGACTACGAGGTGAAGCCCCTCCTGTTGCTCCGCGAGAAGGCAGTCCCCACGGACGCGGCGGTGCTCGTCATCGCCGGGCCGCAGACGGACCCGTTGCCGACGGAGCTTCAGGCGCTCGACGCATACGTCAAGCGGGGGGGGAAGCTTCTGGTGCTCCTCGATCCCTTCACCGCCCCAAAACTCAGCACGTTCCTCAAGCGATACGGCATCCTCATGGGCAAGGATGTGATCGTGGACCGGCTCAGCCGGGCCTTTGGGGGGGATTACCTCCTCCCCGTGATCACCCAGTACGAGGCCCACCCGATCACGAAGGACTTCACCGTCGCTTCCTTCCTCCCGTTCGCGCGGACGGTGGACGCCGCCGAGGCACCGCTCCCCGGGGTGACGGTGCAGGTTCTGGGGCGAACCAGCGCCGGGAGCTGGGCTGAAACCGATAAGGCGGCCCTCGACCGGGGGGA
>JBHIDH010000154.1:0-1753 GCA_046759985.1 Thermoplasmata archaeon | reverse complement strand
GCCATCGATCATGCCCGCCTCTTCCATGAGACCCAGACCCGGGCCGAAAAGCTGGCAGCCCTCAATGAGCTGTCCACGCTCCTGACCTCGACCTTGGACCTTCCTGAGGTTCTCCGGCTGATCATGGAGCGGATCCAGGACTTCTTGGGCGTGGAGGCCAGCTCCCTCTTGCTCAAGGATGACCAGAAAGATGAGTTAGTGTTTCGGATCGGGTTAGGCGAGTACGGCACAGCGGTCGTGGGGCGCCGGTTGAAGGTGGGACAGGGGATTGCCGGCTGGGTCTTCGAGCACGGGGCTGCGCTCATCGTCCCGGATGTCCGCCAGGATCGCCGGTTCTACGAGGGGGTCGACTATGACACCGGGTTTAGGACCAAGTCCGTGCTCTGCGTCCCGCTCAGGACTCGGGAGAAGATGATTGGGGTCATCCAGGTTCTCAACAGCTCGACCGGCCGTACCTTTAATCAGGACGACGTGAACCTCCTCTCTGCCATCGCCGGCCATGCCGCCACCGCCATCGATCATGCCCGCCTCTTCCATGAGACCCAGACCCGGGCCGAAAAGCTGGGGGCCCTCGCCGAGGTCAGCCGGGCCGTCACCTCCAGCTTAGATCTTCAGCACGTCTTCGAATTGATCACCCGGGCGTGTTCGGAACTCCTGGATTCTGCGGTCGCCTCCCTCTGGACCCTGGAGGGTGACGAGCTGATCCTCCGGGCGGGCGGGGGGGTAAACTCTGAGCTATGGGATCGACACTTTCACCTGGTGGAGGGGCTCGTGGGCTGGATCGCCCGACAGAAAGAACCCGTGGTCATCCGCGAGTTCGCTGAGGAGCCCCGGATCACGGACAAGACGTGGGCTTTTGAAGAAGGGCTCCATGCCTATGCCGGGTTTCCCCTGCGCGTGGGGAACCGGTGCCTGGGGGTGCTCATGGTCTTCCGCACGTCTCGCCAGCCCTTCGCACGGGACGAAGTGGAGTTCCTCTCGGCCTTTGCCAATCAGGCCGCCGTGGTCGTGGATCACGCCATCCTCCACCATGAGCACCAGGCGCATTCGGCGAACCTGGAACGCATAGTGCGCGACCGGACAAAAGAGTTCCGCCGGAAGAGCCAAGAGATGGAGAGGGCTAACCGTACCCGGTCCGAGTTCCTGGTGACCATCTGTCATGAGCTTAAGAGCTCCCTCGGCGGCGTCGTCGCTTTCTCCCAGCTCCTCCAGCAACAACCTGTCGGGCACGGGACCGAGAAGCAGGCCACGTATGTCGCCAACATCCTCAGCGGTGCCCGCCACCTCCTCGCCGTCATCAACAATATCCTGGACATCACCAGCGTGGACGCGGGGAAGATTGAGCTCCACCGCGAGGTCATGCAGGTCTCCACGGTGCTGCTGGACGTCCTCGCCGACATCCGCCCTCAGGCCGAGGCGAAGGGCCTTCAGCTTGCGGTCGATGTAAAGGAATGTCGCTCGGCCTTGGTGGCCGACCCCCTCCGGGTCAGGCAGATCGTCGACAACCTCCTCTCCAACGCTGTCAAGGTCACCCCCGAGGGCGGCCGCATCACCGTCCGAGCCAGGTCTCACGGGGAGGCCGTCGAGCTCAGCGTCAGTGACACGGGGATCGGGATCAAGGCTGAGGACCTCCCACGGCTCTTCGAGCCCTTCAGCCACCTCGATCCCACCCCCTCGAAACCCCACGAGGGAACGGGACTCGGGCTGGCGCTCTCCAAGCAGCTCCTCGAGCTCCACGGCGGGACCATCCGGG
>JBHIDH010000153.1:0-1754 GCA_046759985.1 Thermoplasmata archaeon | reverse complement strand
CGCCTGCGGGAGGAGGGGGGCGACCTGAAGGCCCACGTCGTCACGGGGTGGTGGAAGGACACGGGCCGGCCGGAGGACATCCTGGAGGCCAACCGCCTCCTCCTGGACGACATCGAGGCGGCCACGGAGGGGACCGTGGACAAGGGGGCCCAGGTGGAAGGCCGCGTGCGGATCGGGCCCGGCTCCGTGGTGAAGGAGGGCAGCGTGGTGAAGGGGCCCACGGTCATCGGCCGGGACTGCGTCATCGGCCCGGAGACCTACGTCGGTCCCTACACCTCCGTCGGCGACGGCTGCCGCCTGGTGGGCGCGGACATCGAGGCCTCCATCGTGATCGGGGAGAGCGCCATCGAGACGCCGAACAAGATCGTGAACAGCCTCATCGGGCGGCACACGACCATCCGGGCGGCCAACAACCGGTTGCCCCGGGGCCAGCAGCTCATCGTGGGGGAGAACAGCACCCTCGTGCTGTAATCACTCGATTTCCTTCGACGTGAGCTCCCCGTACACGTACCGTGCCATCTTCCGTGGGTCCAAGAGGTCCAGGAACAGGCGGAGGTCCTCCCTCCGGAACTCCCGGAGGGCGGAGAGGATGGCCAGGTACCCGCCGAGGAAGGCGGCCGCGGCGCCGAGCAGGTGGAACCACTGCCATTCGAGCCCCGTCGCCCGGGGAATCAGGAGGGCGAAGAGGACGGCGAGGCCAAGGGCCGCCCCCAGGTGGAGGCCGACCCGGCCCCGGATGCGGTCCCCAACCACACGATGGGAGAAGGCGAGGGCGAGGGCGAGGATGACGGCATAGCCGACGACGAAGCTCACCGCGGCCCCCTCAGGCCCCAGGCCGGGGATGAGGACGGCAAAGAGGACCAGGATGAGGACCATCCCGACCAGGGAGGCACGGCCGTAGAGGTCGGACCGGTCCATCCCCTGGAGGATAGCCTGCCGGGGGACGAGAAGGGCCACGAGGAAGGTAAATACGACGAAGAGGCGGAGGATGGTGGCGCCCGGGAGGAAGGCGTCCGAGAGGAGAACGTGGATGACCCCCTCCGGGTAGAGGAGGAGGAAGGCGACCACGGGGGCCATGATCATGCTCAGGTACCGCTCCGCCTGGCCGGTCTTGAAGCGAAGGGCGTCCAGGTCGTTCCGGGCGTGGAAGCGGGAGACCGAGGGGAAGAGGAGGAGGGCGACGGCGGCGTTGATAACGGTCAGGAAAATGACCACCTTCTGGACGGTGAAGTAGAGGCCCGTCTGCGTGACGCCCCAGAAGAGCTGGATGAGGGTCTTGTCCAGGGTGACGGCCAGGGCGCCGAGGGCGGTGGGGATCGCGAGGGGGTAGGCAAACCGCACGTAGCTACGGACCAGGCGCTTGGTCGGGCGGGCCAGGGGATAGCGCCGGAGGAAGAGGAAGACGACGCCTGCCGCGGCCACGGCCCCCAGGGCGTAGGCCCAGGAGAGGGCGATGGCCCCCAGCCCGAAGAGGACCACGGCCACCATCCCGGCCACCCGGACGACGGTCCCCGTCAGGCTGGCCGTCTGGCTCTTGGCCGTCTCCAGACGCCCGTTGAAGGTGGCGAAGCCGATGGCGGCGAGGGCGACGGCGGTGTAGTAGAGGAGCATGACGTAAATCACGGGGAGCTGCAAAGGCGTCTCGAAGCCTCGGCCCAGCACGCCGGTCCAGACGTAGAGGCCCAGCAGGGTGGCCCCGAGGGCGAGCCCGACCTGGAGGAGGTTGAGGGAGGCGTAGGTCCCGATGGCCCGGT
>JBHIDH010000152.1:0-1793 GCA_046759985.1 Thermoplasmata archaeon | reverse complement strand
GCCTTCTGCAGCTGCCCGCTGTAGTCCACGTAGACCGTCTTGATCTCCGTGAACTCCTCGATGGCGGAGGTCCCCGCCTCCCGGTGGCCGCTCCCCGTGTTCTTCACCCCTCCGAAGGGGAGCTGCACTTCGGCCCCGATGGTGGGCGCGTTCACGTAGGTGATGCCGGCCTCGATGTCGTACATCGCCCGGAAGGCGAGGTTCACGTCCTGGGTGTAGATGGACGAGGAGAGGCCATAGATCGTGTCGTTGGCGATGCGGACCGCCTCGCTGTAGCTCCGCGCCTGCAGGACGGTCAGCAGGGGACCGAAGATCTCCTCCCGCGCGATGCGCATCTCCGGCTTCCCCTCAAAGATGGTGGGGGCGATGTAGTGGCCGAGGTCGTATCCCCCGCCGGTGAGCTTCTTCCCGCCCGTCCGGAGCTTGGCCCCCTCCTCCTTCCCGATCTCCACGTACCGGAGGACCTTCGCCTCCTGGGCCGCCCCCTTGACGGGGCCCATGTACACGCCGGGGTCCAGCGGGTCCCCGACCTTCAGGTTCTCCGTCTCCTCCACGAGCTCCTCCAAGAACTCGTCGTAGATCTTTCGGTGGAGGATCAGGCGGCTGCAGGCCGTGCACCGCTGGCCGGCCGTGCCGAAGGTCGCAAAGAGGACGCCCTCCAAGGCCAGATCCTGGTCGGCGTCGGCCATGAGGATAATGGGGTTCTTGCCGCCCAGCTCCAACCCGACGTTGGCCAGGCGGGAGGCGGCCTTCGTGTAGACCTCCCGCCCCGCGTCGACCCCGCCCGTGAAGGAGATGGCCCGGATGTGGGGGTCCATGACGATCTCGTCCCCGACCACCTCGCCGGACCCCGTGACCAGGTTCAACACCCCGGGCGGCACCCCCGCCTCGTCCAGGGCCTTGGCCAACTCCGCCCCCATGAGGGGGGTGCCCGAGGAGGGCTTGAAGACGAGGCTGCAACCGCTCATCAGGGCCGCCCCAATCTTCCAGGAGGGGACCGCAATGGGAAAGTTCCACGTCGTGATGAGGCCGGCGACGCCCACGGGAAGGCGGACCGTCATGGCAAACTTGTCGGGGAGCTCCGTGGCCACGGTCTCCCCGAGGAGGCGGCGCCCCTCCCCCGCGATGTACTCGAAGAAGTCGATGGCCTCTTGGACCTCGCCCCGCCCCTCCGCGATGATCTTCCCCGTTTCGCGCGTGAGGAGCTTCCCCAGGTCGTCCTTTCGTTCTCGCAGGACCTGGGCGGCCTGGAATACGATCTCCCCCCTCTTGGCGGGGGGCGTCGCCTTCCACTTGGGGAAGGCCTTCTCCGCGGCCTCCACGGCCCGCTGGACGTCCTCTCGGCTCCCCTGGGGGAAATGAGCCAGAACCTCGCCGTTGGCGGGGTTTGTGACCTCTATCTGCCCCTCGCCCGTGGAATCGACCCACTCGCCACCAATGAAGATGCCGTACTCCTCCGCCACGCTGAAGCCCCCCTGCAAAGGCTACGGTCTGTAAGGAGCCTCTAGCTCCTCTTAACACTTATTGAGACGCCGTCGCGGAGGGGGATGATGACCGATTGCATGGCCTCATCCTGGGCCAGGCGTCGGTTGTAGGTCCGGACCGCCTCCGTCCAAGAATCCACCTCCTCGGGCATGGCGACACGACCGCCCCAGAGGACGTTGTCCGTGACGAGGAGGCCCCCCGGACGGAGGACCTTCTTGGCCAGGGGGAGCACCCGGGGGTAGGACTCCTTGTCGATGTCGTTGAAGACCAGGTCAAAATCGCCCTCCAGTTCGGGAAGGACCGAGAAA
>JBHIDH010000151.1:0-1805 GCA_046759985.1 Thermoplasmata archaeon | reverse complement strand
CCACGATTTCGGAGGACGTCAAGAGGAAGCTCTTGTCGCTCGACGACCTCAACGACGCCGAGGTGGAGGTCGTCTGGGAGCCTCCGTGGAACCCCGAGCGGATGTCGGAGACCGCCAAGCGGATGCTCGGCTGGGGCATGTAGGCCTAGCGCGCTCCTCGATTCGTCCGTAGGCCTGCAGCGCTCGGAGCACCCGTATCTTGCAACGGGAGTTTCCCTCCGTTCCGTACCTTCTCGCCGCCGTCCATGCCGGCGCGAGGCGGTGCTCCGCCACCAGGGGCCTCAACCGTTCAGCTGTGGACATGGGAATTCCGCGCCCTCTCCGGAAGCCCGGAAGCTTGATGTACCACCCACCTTTTGGAGGCCCGATTCCGGACTGAGGGAGGCATCAAACGCCCCGGATTACCGATTGGGAGGACGACTTCTTCGCGTGTCTCCAATGCGGCTACTGCGCTCCCGTGTGCCCCCCGTACCAGGAGATGGGCTGGGAGTCGATCGCCCCCCGGGGGAAGATGTACTACCTGCGCTCCCACTATCTGAAGGGGCCCCTGGACCGTCTCCTGCGGCGGAAGACCCACATCGACGAGGCGTTCGCCGAAGCGGTGTACAAGTGCACCTCCTGCGGCCACTGCGAGAGTGTGTGCCCCGTGGACATCCCCTTCGCCCGGATCTGGGATGAGATCAAGCAGTGGACCGTGGACCGGGGGGTAGCCAACTACCCCGAGCACCAGGAGCTCGTGGCCAACGTCGAGCGGGAGCGAAACATCTACGGGGAGCCCCACGCCGAGCGGGCGGCGTGGCTGCCCGAGGACGCCCGCCTGTCGGACAACCCCGAAGTCATCTTCTGGGTGGGATGCGCCCAGAGCTACCGCCAGCAGGAGGTGGCTCGGGCCATGATCAAGATCCTGAACGCCGCCGGGGTGCGGTACAACATCCTGGGCGAGGAGGAGTGGTGCAGCGGCGGCCCCCTCATGCGGATGGGCTTCGTCCGGTACGTGGTGCGGGAGCTGGGCCCCCACAACGTGGAGGCGGTGGCGCGCACCGGGGTCAAGGCCCTCGTCACGGCGTGCGCCGAGTGCTACCGGGCCTTCTGGCGGGACTACCGGGAGAAGGGCGTCGGGAACCCCCCGTTCTCCGTGTACCACATCTCCCAGTACGTGGAACGGCTCGTGAAGGAGAAGCGGCTGAAGCTCAAGAAGACCTGGGAGAAGGCCCTCACCCTCCACGACGCCTGCCAGATGGGGCGGAACGCCGGGAACTACGAGGCCCCCCGGACGGCCATCAAGATCGTCTCCAAGGCGAAGTACACGGAGATGCGGCGGAATCGGGAGGAGACCCTCTGCAGCGGGGCCAGCGGGGGCTTCAACCTGGTGTGGAAGCGGGAGGCGCGAAACATCGCCCGACGACGCCTGGAGGAGGCCCTGGCCACCGGGTCCGAGGTCCTCACCACGACGTGCCCCCACGCCGAGGCCCACTTCAAGGAGGTCGCCCGGCGGGCCAACATCCCCATCCGGGTCCTCGACCTGGCGGAGCTCATCGCCGAGTCCATGGAGCCGGCCGAGAAGCCCGAGGCGGCCGAGCCCGTGGAGGAGGCGGCCCCTGCCTAGATCCAGCGATAGAGGACCTTGAAGAAGCCCTCCTTCCCCGCCTCGCCCTGGAAGCCCAGCCACGAGCGAATCGCAGCCCGGAGTTCCTCCGTGTCCTCCCCGAACCCGGTGAGCAGGGAGTCGTACTGCGTCAGGTCCTCGAGCCGCTGGGCCTCCACGAGGATGACCTGGGCCTCGCCGAGACGCTCCTCCCCCAGCA
>JBHIDH010000150.1:0-1861 GCA_046759985.1 Thermoplasmata archaeon | reverse complement strand
AAGCGGATCCTGGCCTACAGCACCATCAGCCAGCTCGGCCTCCTTGCCTCCTCCTTCGCCCTGGCGACGGTCCTTGGCCAAGGGGCGGGGCTTCTCCACACCGTGAATCACGCGGTGATGAAGGGCGCCCTCTTTCTCGTGGCCGGGGCGGTGATCTTTGCGACCGGGATGAGGGACATTCGGGAGCTCGGAGGCCTCCGAAGGAGCATGCCTCTCACGGCCCTCGCGTGCGGGCTGGCCGTCCTCTCCCTGGCCGGGATTCCGCCCCTCGGGGGCTTCCTCAGCAAGGAGGCCTTCTTCGAGGCGACCTGGGAGGCAGGGCACCTCTGGGCTTCCGTCCTGGTCGTCATCGGCGGCGGCCTCACGTTCGCCTACAGCTGGAACTTCTTCGCGCGCCTCTTCCTGGGGCCCAGGCGGAGCGAGGTCACGGAGCCCCTGGCCCTGGCCATTCCCGCCCTTCTTCTCGGGGGACTGGCCCTGACGCTGGGGATTTTCCCCGGCCTGGTTACCGGGTTGATTACGGGGACCCTTCCCCCGGGGGCGGTCTTCGCCCCGTCCCTCCTGTCCCTGAGCGTCCCGGCGGGGATCATGAGCCTGGCCTCGGCCCTCCTCGGCCTCCTCCTCATCTGGCGGTACGCCGGAAGCCAATCCTTCCTGCAGCGGGTCGCGCGGGGGCTCCGAAGGGCGACCCCGAACCGGGCCTACGGCGGCTTCATCACGGGCGTCCAGGGAGCCGGACAGAGGGCGGCCCTTGCCCTCCAGAACGGGTCCCTCCGGCGGTACAGCCTCGTCCTGCTCCTCGCCGTCGTGGCCGCCCTGCTCATCCCCCTGATCCCGCTCCTGGGCGCTCCCCTCCTCATCCCTACCGTGGTGACCCTCCCGGGCCCGGCCTCCATCCGCACATGGGCCCTGGCCATCGTGCTCGTGGCGATGATCGTCTTCGCCGTCCTGGCCGCCCTCCTGCGGGCGACCCTCCACGCCATCTTGAGCCTCTCCGGGATGGGCTTCCTCCTGGCCATGGCCTTCATGCTCTTCAACGCCCCCGACCTGGCCATGACCCAGGTCCTCGTCGAGCTCGTCTTCCTCGTCATCTTCCTCATCGTGATCTACAAGCTCCCGCTCCGGGCCATCAAACCCTCGCCCCGTCGACGGGCCTCGGACCTCCTCCTGGCCTTGGGAATCCTCATCGGCATCACCGCCGTGGTGAACCCCTCCCTGGCGACCTTCGACTCCTCGGTCGCGGAGTTCTACCTGGGGCCCGACCTCGTGAACGAGACGGGCGGGACCAACGTGGTGAACGTGGTCATCACGGACTTCCGGGGCTTCGACACCCTGGGGGAGATCACCGTCATCGCCCTCGCCTCCCTCGGCCTCTTCACCCTCTTCCGGAGGCGACGGCGTGGTTAGCGTCGTGGCCCGGGTCATCACGGCGACCGTCCTGTACGTGGGGATCCTCTTCTCCCTGAGCCTCTTCCTGGCCGGCCACAATCGCCCGGGAGGCGGCTTCATCGCGGGGGCCATGACGGCGAGCGCCTTCGCCCTCCTCTACGTCGTCTACGGGCGGAAGTACGTGGAGACCCGGTTCCGGATCCACTTCCGGTCCATTTCCGCCCTGGGCCTCGCCATCGCCGTGCTCTTCCTCCTCCTCCCCCTGGCCTTCGGCCTCCCTCTCCTCAGCAGCATCATCTGGACCCTCCAGCTCCCCCTGCTCGGGGAGGTCAGACTCGTCTCGGCGGTGGGCTTCGACTTCGGCATCTACCTGGTGGTCGTGGGGGCCATTCTCAGCATCGTGCGCCGCAGCGCGGGAGGGGAGTCCCTTGGTTAGCCTCCTGGCCCTCGTCATCGCCGTCCTCTTCGCCGT
>JBHIDH010000149.1:0-1865 GCA_046759985.1 Thermoplasmata archaeon | reverse complement strand
AGGAGACGCGTGTCCGTGGCGGTGACCTGGGGGTCCCCCTCCTTGGCCAGGAGGATGCAGCCCGCGCAGGTGCCCATCAGGGGCATGCCCTCCCCCGCCCGCCGGCGGATTCCCTCCGCCAGGCCGAACTCGTGCAGGAGCTTCGAGATGGTGGTGCTCTCCCCCCCGGGCACGATGAGGGCGGCGACCTCCTCCAGGGTCTCGGGCCGACGGACGGCGATGGCGCGGCCGGCCAGGGAGAGCTCCCGAAGGGCCGCATCCACCGCGTCCAGGTGCTCGTGTACGTCCCCCTGGACGGCCGTCACCCCAACCTTCACGCCCTTTCCATCCTCGGCGTCCTATAAGGGACCGCCGTCGGGTCCCGGGCCCCGGGAGAGCGCCTCAGGACTCCCGTTGGCGGGGGCGTCGCCTCAGGTGGTCCCGCAGCACGCGCGCCAGAACGTCGCGGGGGTCTTCTCCCAGGATGCGCGAGGCGACCCCGTTGAGGACGAGTCGCTCCCCGCGGGCCGGCCCCGGGAGGGACCGCCGGAGGATGTCCCACGCCGCCTCCTTCGGCAGCACGGCCTCCCCGCGGGACGACTTGGTGAGGGCCTCGGGCCGACGCTCATCCAGGGCCACGATCTCGAAGGGCCTCTGGGTGTACAGGGGCCGCGGGCGATCGGGGCCGAGAATCGAGATGAGGACCTTGTCCTGGCGCGGCACGAGTTCGGTGTTCTGTGCGAGGGCCTGGGCGTTGATGCCCACCTCTCCGCCCAAGAGCTCTTCGGATCGCCCCCCAAAGGGGGTGACGTAGCGATGGCGAAGCGTCTCGAAGGGGAAGGGCAGGTCCCCCTGGTTCCAGACGAAGCGGCCGTCCCTCAAGCCAGTCCACCGGCCCTAGCCTCTTGGCGCGTTCGCTATTTGAACCCTCGGAGGTCATTCTGGGCCCTGAGAACCAGGCATCACCGTTTACTCCTCGGGGGGAGACCGAGCCCGGCCGGGAGGGCGGTATACAAGCGGGGGGACGGGATCACGAATCTCCACGTCCTCCCCGGCCAGGAGTCGTTGAGCCCGAGGTATCCACGTCTCGATCTGCGTCAGAAAGTGGGCCAGTTCGACGCCCCGGTACGCGGGCCGGAAGGGTTGCAGCATCCGGCTGCCCGCCCGCAGGAGATTCCACATCCCTTGGTAGGTTCCCTTGCCGTAGTGGTGGAAGGCGGCGGCGAGCTTGATAATGCCCTGGAGGAAGGCCCTGTCGTCCCCCTCCTCCTCCAACCAGACGTCCTCGAGGACCTCGTGCGACTCGAAGAAGCGGCCTGCGTTGTAGAGGTCCACGCCGTCCCGGAGGGCGCGACCCAGACGAGCCTCCCTCTCCTCCTCGGACGGGGTCCCGGGCACGGGGAAGGGTAGCCCGGGGGTGCCCTTAAGACCACGCGGGTGGGGCGCCAGCGGCAGCCTTAACCAACGGCAGCGACGTGGGACGTGCCATGGTTGCGGGGGACGAGGCCATCGGGGCGTATCTGGACGGACTCCTCCCGGAGAGGGATGCGGTGCTTACGCGTCTCGAAGCGGAGGCGAGAGAGGAGGACATTCCGATCGTAGGGCCACGGGTCGGGAGCCTGCTTCAGATTCTGACGTCTCTGCTCGGGGCCCGGCGTGTTCTCGAGCTGGGGACGGCCGTAGGCTACTCGGCCCTCTGGCTGGCTCGGGGGATGGCGCCGAACGGCAAGCTGATTACCGTCGAAGCCCGGGAATCCATGGCGGACCGCGCCCGACGCAACGTGGCCGAGGCGGGCATGGCGGATGTGATCGAGGTCCGCGTGGGCGAGGCTTTCTCGGTCCTTCCCGAACTGGAGGGCGATTTTGACCTGGTCTTCAACGACATC
>JBHIDH010000148.1:0-1892 GCA_046759985.1 Thermoplasmata archaeon | reverse complement strand
ACTACAGCCACGTGGACTTCGCCCCCGCCGCCTTCTCCGCCGAGGACCTGGAGGCGATGGAGACGGCCTTCAACGAGGCGGTTGACGCCGAGGTCCCCGTCACGATCTATGAGGAGGATCGCAAGGTCCTCGAGACCCAGATCGCGGAGGACCGGGCCATCCTGGAGCTGATTCCGCGCAGCATCCGCCGGCTGCGTGTCATCCAGATCGGGGACCGCGACCTCTGCCCCTGCGGCGGCACCCATGTCCGGAACACCTCGGAGATCGGCCACATGCGCATCCTCCGGCGGCGAAGCAAGGGCAAGGGCGTGGATCGGGTGACCTACGAGCTCGTCTAGGGCGAAGGCGCCCCCCGCTCCAGCAGCACCTCCTCGCCGTAGGTGATGCGGAAGACCTTGTAGAAGGGGATCGTGCTCGTCCCCACACGGAAGCTCGAGGCTCCGACCTCCTCCACCTCGTCCCCCCGGACCGCCGCAAATCCCTCTCGCAGGCCGCGGTGGGCGTAGAAGATGCGCGCCTTGGTGGGGTCACGCGCGGGATGCCACCGGAGTTCGTTGAGGAGGTCCCGCACCGAGGTCGCTTCGCCCATGGTCTCCCGTGCCGGAGTTCCCAACGTGCCCTTAAGGGAATCGAGGTCCGCCCGCAAAGGGTATTTCCACACGCCGTAGTTCGCCCTCGATGAAGTACCCCAAGCGGGTCGCGAGCCTCCTGGAGCGGGCCAAGGTACAGGTCGGGGACGAGGTACGGGTCACGGTGGAGGGCGAGACGTACCAGGGCATCGTGATGCCCCACCACGCCTTCAGCGAGAAGGACGTCCTGACAATCAAGCTCCCCAACGGCTACAACGTGGGGCTGCGCGTGACCCCGGAGACCCCCGTGAAGCGTGTGGCGAAGGGGAAGGAGCGCCCCGCGCCGCGTCGCCCGCTGAAGGCAAGCCCCGGCAAGCCCACCGTCTCGTTCCTGGGAACCGGCGGGACCATCGCGAGCTACGTCGACTACCGCACGGGGGCGGTATACCCCGCCCTGAGCGCGGCGGAGCTGGCCTCGTACGCCCCCGACCTGGCGGACATCTGCAACGTCCAGGCCCGCGTCCTCTTCAGCCTCCTGAGCGAGGACATGGGGGCGAAGAACTGGCGGAGACTGGCCCGGGAGGCGGCGAAGGACCTGAACGGCGGGGCGAAGGCGGTGGTGGTCCCCCATGGCACGGACACCCTGGGCTACACGGCCGCCGCCCTCTCCTTCATGCTGCGAGACCTCACGGGGCCCGTCGTCCTCGTCGGCTCCCAGCGCTCCTCGGACCGACCCAGCAGTGACGCCTTCCTGAACCTCATGTGCGCCGCCCAGCTCGCCAACGCGGACCTGGGGGAGGTCGTGGTGGTGATGCACGAAGAGACCTCCGACGTCGCCTGCACCGTCCACCGGGGGACGAAGGTCCGCAAGATGCACAGCAGCCGCCGGGATGCCTTCCGGACCCTCAACGAGGATCCCCTGGGGCGCGTCCATCGGGAGGGGGAGGTGACCTGGCACGACGGGCATCGCCCCCGCGCCGAGGGGCCGGTGAAGGCGGACACCAAGATGGAGGAGCGGGTCGCCCTGCTCCACGTCTACCCGGACATGCCTCCGGACCTCTTCGACGCCTGGGCCGAGCGGAGCCGGGGCATCGTCCTGGCGGGGACCGGCCTGGGCCACGTCCGGAAGCCCCTGGTTCCTCGGATTCGGCGGGCGGTCCGTGACGGGGTCTCGGTGGTCATGACGACCCAGTGCCTCAACGGGCGCGTGGGGCCCTACGTATACGCCCGAGGGAGGGAGCTCGCCCGGGCGGGGGTCATCCCAGGCGAGGACATGCTTCCCGAGACGGCCCTCGTGAAGCTCATGTGGGTCCTGGGCCACAC
>JBHIDH010000147.1:0-1895 GCA_046759985.1 Thermoplasmata archaeon | reverse complement strand
GGGCCCGCCGAAAGCGGTTCCAATAGTGAACCGTCCGCCAGGAGAAGAGGGCGACAGCGACGATCAGGAGACCGGAGATGAAGAGGTCCCCCCGGTCGACGGCTCGGGAGAGGAGCCAGAGGTGGAAGCCGAAGAGGCCTACCATGGCTAGGAAAAGGGCAAACGCCTTCCGCGTCGCGTCCATACGTCCCCGGGGCCGCCGACGCGTCCCCCCCTTAACCGTTTTTCGCATGTATCCAGGGCGCACCCTTTTGGGGCCCGAAGGTCCTCCCGTCGCGGTGCCTTCGGAGGTGGACCGCGTGCCGTCGCCCTCGGAGGAGGCAGGCCTCCGCTTTCCGGAGAGCGTGCGGGCCCGACCCGGGCTATGGGCAGGCCTGGTGAGCGGGGTCATCTACCTGACCCTCGGATTCCTCCTGCTGGTGCCTCGCGGCGCCCCTCCCGCCCCCGAGCTAGGCCCCCCGCTCTCGGTGCTCACGGCCGTGGCCAACGCCCTTACCTTCTCCTTCCTGACCGCCGGCTGGGTGGCCATCCGGGCGGGGAACCGCCTTCGGCATCGGACCCTCATGGAGCTCGCCTTCGTCTCGATCGTCTCCTTCCTCGCCCTCTACGTCACGCGCCAATCCCTCTCGGGCACCCTCGCCTTCGGCGGACCGCCGCCGTTGTATCTCGGGGTCTACCTGCCCCTCCTCGTCGCCCATCTCGCCATCTCGACCGCCACCGTGCCCCCCGTCGTCTACAACTTTCTCGTCGGACTTAGTCGGCCCCTGAACCAGGTGGGCGCCACCCTCCACCCGCGGGTGGGACGGATCATCGTCCCCCTGTGGATGGCGAGCTCCCTGATGGGCCTCATCGTCTTCTCCCTGCTCCGCCTCTATCCGGCAGGCTGAGCCTCTCCCGTGACGACGCAGGGGATAAGGGAGGACGGGGCGGTGCTGGCGATGACGGGCGGGCCGGGGACGAATCCCCCTGGTTCCAGCTGCTGTCCGGACTCGGCGGGGCGACGGGCGGCCTGGTGGGCCTGGCCTTCGCGCAGGCGCTCGGGTTGGAACGTCCCGAACCGGTCCCCTCCCCCGCCGTGGCCGACAAGGGGTGGGCCTACCCGCTCCCCCTACACCCGGAAGCTCAGGGCGTGCCACTTGGCCGGAATGATGTGGGTCCGGAACCGGGGGTCCCCGACGAGCTTGGTCAGGTACGCTTGGACCTTCTCCTTGTGCGGCATGTCCTTCGCCCATTCCTCGAAGAGGGGGAAGAGGTTGGCGCTGACGACCACGCCGCCCACACGGGTCAGGCGGGCCAGGTGATCGACCCACTCGGGAAACTCTTCCCAGTCTGCGTCGAGGAAGACCACGTCGTAGGGGTCGGTGAGGTCGGCGAGGACGTCCCGCGCCTCCCCCCGGAGGACGTGGACCCGCTGGGCGAGCCCCCGCTCGGCGAACTCCGCCTCCGCGAGGTCCGCGTGGAGAGCGTTCCCCTCGATGGTGTCGACGCGACTCTCGGGTCCGCCCGCCTCCGCCATGAGGGCGGCGGTGTAGCCCAGGCCGCAGCCCACCTCCAGGAAGCGGCGCGCCCCCAGTACGGCGGCGAGGGTCGGCCACAGGGAAGCGTCCTCGGGGGAGCTCGGGTAGACCCCGCACGTCTCGCCGTGCTCCTCCCGGTGGAGGTTGGACTTCTCGTAGAGGTCGTAGTGCAGCGAGAGGGACTTGCCGTAGATCGCCCGCAGGAGGGCGAACGTGTCGATGTCGGCCATGGGTGCCCGCTAGTCCGGGGCCTCCTTCGAGGCGATCACTTCGTGGATCTCCAGGGCGTTGGGGCCCGCGAAGGCCTCCTTGGGGGGCGGATTGGCATGGGCCTCCTCGAAGGCCGGGCTCTTCGTCCACCGCTGGAAGTCCTCCATG
>JBHIDH010000146.1:0-1908 GCA_046759985.1 Thermoplasmata archaeon | reverse complement strand
AGAATTCGCCCATGTTAGAACTGGCTGCTCGCCCCCCGCTGCGCTGCTTGAGTCAGGTGGTCTCGTAGCGTCCCTACACCTCCAACTCCGCCTCGATGGGAGGCCTGGTGGTAAGCCACTGGAGGGAGTCGAACCCTCGACCTGCGGTTTCCCCGACGAGGTTACGAGACCGCCGCTCTGACCGGCTGAGCTACAGTGGCCGGGTCCGCAATGGAGCTGGACCCATAAAACTTGGAGAGGTGTGTGTGGGGGCTTACCAGGGCCCGCCGCCCTGTCCAGGCGGGTATTCCCACGGCTGGTCGTACGCGGCCTCCTCGGCCCTCCCACCCAGAGGAAAGAGCTTCCCGGAGATCAGACCCGCGATCCCGCCAACGAGGGCCCCGACGAGGCCGGCGACGAAACCGGCGATGATCAAGGCGAGGCCGACGGCGGCCACCACGCCCCGCCCAATCCCGATGGCCAGGCCCTCGAAGACGCCCGGAAGGCCCGGGGCCACGTCGGCGATCGGTCCCAGGAGAGCCGCGGCAAAGAGGAGGATGCCGAACAAGAGGAGGGGGAGGAAGAGGAGGAAGAAGCCGACGAGGGCCCCTCGCTTCCCGCCCCGGCTTATGAATCCCCCCACGAAGATCGCCCCGAAGGCGATGAGCGCGGCCTGATTGAGGGGATACGTTCCCGGTGAGAGGTAGAAAGCCGCGTAGAGGATGCCGAGAGCCGCCAGGAATCCCAAGACGCCGTAGCCTCGACCCGGGGGCTTGGGTGGCGCGTAGTACCCTGGGTAGGGATAGCCCATGGCAGCCGACGGGTCCCCGTGGCCTCTATATGAAGATGCTCCCCCTGTTATCGGCCCCGAGTCTGTTCCCCTCCGTGAGGAAAGGGGGCGGAGGAAAGGAGTTAAACGGCCTAGGGGCTTCGACGGCCGTTGCCCACCGCATCGGGTTGGATCTATACCCCGGAGGGGTTTGCGAAGGGGGCCGTCACCTTCCGACACGGCACGGTGACGGAGGTGGCCACCGAGGCGAGGCCCCGCGCCTTGGTCAAGGGCCTCATCCTCCCGGGTTTCGTGAACGCGCACACCCACCTGGGCGACGCCGTGGTCCTGGAGGAACCTCACGGCTCGTTGGAGGAAGTGGTGGCGCCCCCCCATGGCCTCAAGTTTCGCCGTCTCCGGGCGGCCTCGCGGGAGGACCTGGTGGCCGCCCTGCACGGTGCCTTGCGGAGGATGCTGCAGGCGGGCACGACCGCGAGCCTGGACTTCCGCGAGGGGGGTCAAGAAGGGATCAAGGCCCTGCGGGAGGCCGCGGCCGGGCAGCCCCTTGCCATCACCGCCCTGGGACGCCCCCGGCGCCTCCGGTACGAGAAGGAGGAGGTCGAAGGGCTCCTGAAGCTCGCCGACGGGGTGGGCGTGAGCGGCCTCTCGGACTGGGACTTCGGGGCCCTCTCGGACCTGGCCCGGCACGTGAGGGGCCGCGGACGACTCTTCGCTCTCCACGCGAGCGAGGCGTTTCGCGAGGACATCGATGCCGTGCTGGATCTCAAGCCCGACTTCCTGGTCCACATGACGGCCGGGCGACGTTCCGACTGGGAGCGCTGCGCGGAGGAGGACCTTCCCGTCGCCCTCTCTCCCCGGAGCCAGGTGTTCTTCGGGCGGGTGCCCGACATCCCGGGGATGCGGGATGCGGGCCTTCGGTTGATGCTGGGGACGGATAACGCCATGTTCGCCCACCCCTCCCTCTTGCGGGAGATGGAGTTCGCCTACCAGGTCGCCAAGCTCCGGGGGGGCGTCCCGCCCGAGACGATTCTGGCCATGGCCTACGAGGCCGCTAACCTTTTAACGGGACCCTCTCGTATGGCCGTTCGAGAAGGCGCACCCTGCAACTTCCTGGTCCTGGATCTCCCCTGGGGAGGCGA
>JBHIDH010000145.1:0-1917 GCA_046759985.1 Thermoplasmata archaeon | reverse complement strand
AGCTTCTTCCGGTCCACCTTGAGCTCGTCCACGATCTCCCGAAGGGTGCGCGGGAAGCCGTTCATCCGACAGGCTACGTAGATAGAGGCTGCGGCGATCACGGCGATGCTCCGCCCCCGGACGATTCCCTTCTGGGCGGCTTTCCTGTAAATCATGCCAGCCTCTCCCCGAATCGCGGGCGGCAGCCGCATGAGGGAGCCGAAGCGATCCACCTGCCGCAGGCCCTCCCCAAGGCTCCGCTCTCCCCGCTTGGATTGGCGGACCTGGTTGTGAAGCATCCGCATCCGGTAGAACTTCATCCGGGCCTGGGAGGAGAGGGATCGCCCGTGGGCGTCCTTGGCAGAGAGCGGAATCTCCGTGGAGAGACCCCTGTCCGGAATCATCGGGTTGGCGGGGGCCCCCACGCGGCTCTTCCCGTACTTCTTGTACACGTCAAAGTCCCGCCACTCGGGACCCTGGTCGATCATATCCGCCTCAATGACGAGGCCGCACGCGTTGCACACGAGCTCGGCACGATAGTCGTCTCTCACCAAATCGTGACTTCCGCACTCCGGACACTTTGTGTCCTCGGCCGCGATTACTTCTTCCTTCAGCAGAGTCTGTGTCATAATCCCCTCACCCCCACAAGGTTCCCTCTAGGGGCGGTGATTTTCTTCCCAACATCTATAAGGGATTACGCCGTTATAAAAGCTCTTTTGTCACTGAGGGGAGTTACACCTCGAGTCTAATCCTCAATCTGGGCCTTCTGCAGCTGCCCGCTGTAGTCGACGTAGACCGTCTTGATCTCCGTGAACTCTTCGATGGCGGAGGTCCCCGCCTCCCGGTGGCCGCTCCCTGTGTTCTTCACACCCCCGAAAGGAAGCTGCACCTCGGCGCCGATGGTGGGCGCGTTCACGTAGGTGATGCCGGCCTCGATGTCATGCATCGCCCGGAAGGCGAGGTTCACGTCCTGCGTGTAGATGGACGAGGATAGACCGTAAATCGTGTCGTTGGCGATGCGGACCGCCTCGTCGTAGCTGCCGGCCCGGAGGACGGTCAAGAGGGGCCCGAAGATCTCCTCGCGCGCAATCCGCATCTCCGGCTTCCCCTCGAAGATGGTCGGGGCGACGTAGGTCCCAAGGTCGTACCCGCCGCCGGTGAGCTTCTTCCCCCCGGTCCGGAGCTTCGCCCCCTCCGCCTCGCCAATCTCCACATACCGGAGCACCTTCTCCTCCTGGGCCGCCCCCTTGACCGGCCCCATGTCCACGCTGGGGTCCAGCGGGTCGCCGATCTTCAGGTTTTCCGCCTCCTCCACGAGCTCGTCGAGGAACTCGTCGTAGATTTTCCGGTGGATGATGAGGCGGCTGCACGCCGTGCAGCGCTGGCCCGCCGTACCGAAGGCCGCGAAAAGGACGCCCTCCAGGGCCAAGTCCTGATCCGCATCGGCCATGAGGATGATGGGGTTCTTGCCCCCCAGCTCCAGGCCCACGTTGGCCAGACGGGAGGCCCCCTTCGTGTACACCTCCCGGCCGGCATCGACGCCACCCGTGAACGAGATGGCCCGGACGTGGGGGTTCATGACGATCTCGTCTCCCACCACCTCGCCGGCCCCGGTGACCAGGTTCAACACCCCGGGAGGGACACCCGCCTCATCCAACGCCTTGACCAACTCCGCCCCGATGAGTGGGGTGCCGGAGGAGGGCTTGAACACGAGGCTGCAGCCACTCACCAGGGCCGCCCCGATTTTCCAGGAGGGGACCGCGATGGGGAAGTTCCACGTCGTGATCAGGCCCGCGACGCCCACCGGGAGGCGGACCGTCATGGCGAACTTGTCGGGGAGCTCCGTGGCCACAGTCTCACCGAGCAGGCGGCGCCCCTCGCCGGCGATGTACTCGAAGAAGTCGATGGCCTCCTGGACCTCGCCCCGCCCCTCGGCGA
>JBHIDH010000144.1:0-1924 GCA_046759985.1 Thermoplasmata archaeon | reverse complement strand
ATGTAGCCGTTGCCGCAGCCCAGGTCGAGGACCCGTTGGTCGGCAACGTCTCCCACGACCTCCAGGAAGGTGGGGTCGATGAGGGTCCGGTGCCAAAGATCTCCGTCATCCCCCTGCGCGGCATCCCACGAGTCGGCCATCTCCTCCCAGCCTTCGTCTCCCATGAACTATCCTCCGCGTCCGACGATCCGCGGCGGCACGCCCCTTCCGACCAGGCGACGACCGTATATGTGTCCTCGCCGACTCCGGCTAGCCTGTCCGCCCGGGAACCTCGCTAATCCAGTCCTTGTAGGCGTCGAAGTTCCGAGGCCGTTCCAGGAAAGCCTCCACCAACTCCGCGGCTGATCGGGCGCTCCCGGGAGCCAGAATGAACCGACGGTAGCGGTCGCCCTCGGTGGGATCGAGGAGGGACCCCTGCGCTCGAAAGCGGGTGAACAGGTCCTTGGCGATGACCAGGGACCACATGTAGGTGTAGTAGATCGCGGAGTACCCGTTGAGGTGCCCGAAGTTGCACTGGAAGTGGGTGCCTTCGTACCACGGCAGGATGTCGTACTTGCGCTGCAATTCCTTGGCCACCGCCGTGGTGTCCAGCCCGGCGGGGTCGCGCATGTAGTAGTTGAGGGAGAGGGCCGCGAGGAACATCTGGCGACGGACGGACAGGCCCCGGCCTAGGGCGTCCGCGCTTCGCATGCGGTCGACCAACTCCGTGGGGATGGGCTCTCCCGATTCGTAGTGGCTCGCGAACGTCCGGAGGGCCTCCGCGTCCCAGGTCCACTCCTCCAGGAGCTGAGAGGGGGCCTCGATGAAGTCCCATTCCAGGTGCGACGTCGTGTTGTAGGCCCAACGGCCGTGGCCCGAGAGGATGGAATGGATTAGGTGGCCGAACTCGTGGAAAAAGGTCACCACCTGGACGTGGTCCATGAGGGCGGGCCCCTCGGCCTTCGTGGGGTCGGGGAAGTTGCACATCAAAAGGTTCTGCGGAAGCTGGATTCCCTGCACGCCGGACAGGACCGTCGCGGAGGCGGCGTGGGTGAACTTCGCCTCCCGGGGATGGAGGTCCAGGTAAATGCGGCCGAGATGGGTGTCCCCCTGGAACACGTCGTAGACGAGGACCGAGGCGTCCCAAGCCGGGGCGTCCACGACGGCCTCGTACCGCACGCCGAAGAGCTTGGAGGTGATGGTGAGGAGGCCATCCAACACCTTCTCGAAGGGGAAGTAGGCCCGGACCTCCTTGGAGTCAAAGTCGTATTGGGCGGCACGCACCCGCTCGGCGTAGTATAGGCGGTCCCACGGTTCGAGGCCGCTTGCCTCCGGGTCATCCCTCCGCTTTTCCTTGAGGAGTGCCTCGTAATCCTCCTCGGATCGGGTCTCGGCAAGGGCGGTAATGCGGTCAATGAACTCCTCCGCCGCCCCGGCGGACTCGATCATCTTGTCCTCCGTGACGTAGTCGGCGAAGTGGTCATACCCGAGGATCTCCGCCAGATCCCGCCGCTTGGCGAGCAGGGCGTCCAGGATCTCCATGTTGACCGGGTACCCGCGGTTCAGGTGTTCCCAGCTGAGGCGACGTCGGACGTCCGCGTGGTGGGCGTACTGGAGGACGGGGAAGAGGTCGGGGTAATCGGTGGTCACGACGATGGTGCCATCCTTGTCCGGCGGATGCGCCGCGACGAAGTCCTCAGGAAGTCCGTCCAATTCCTCGGCGCTCTCCAGGCGAATCGATCGGACGTCCTCCCGGATATTGCCGTCGAACTCCTGGCCGATGGCCACGATTTCGTCCCGGAGTGCCTGGATCTTGGCCCTAGTATCTTCGTCCCGGTCGACCCCCGCCAAGCGGAAGTCCCGCAGGATTTTGAATACGGCGTACCGCGTCTCCTCGTCCTCGCCCTCGACGTCGAGGGCATCAAAGGCGTCGTAGAGGGGCCGA
>JBHIDH010000143.1:0-1929 GCA_046759985.1 Thermoplasmata archaeon | reverse complement strand
ATGTCCTCCAAGGTCGTTCGGTGGCTGCAGATGGACAGGCGCAGTACCCGCCGGTCGTAAATCTGCGTGGTCATGACGAAGGCCAGGCCCGACAGCTGAATCTCGTCGGCGATCCGCTGGTTCAGATGGTCGAGGTAGAGGTCGACAGGCGCTGCTTCTGGTCCGGGTTGCAGGGCGGGAGCGTGGAGGTCCTCGGGCGCGTAGCGGAAGGAGTAGATGAACAGCGTCGGCTCATGCAAGGCCTCGAAGTCGGGCGCCTCCCGGACGAGGGCGTCCAGGTGCTCTGCGGACCGCACGTTCTGGGAGAGGAGCCGACGGTACCCCTGGACTCCGTAGTGCTTCAGGCTCATCCACACCTTCAAGGCCCGGAAGCCCCGAGACATCTGGGGGCCGACCTCCAGGTAGTCGAGTCCCGTGTATTCGGTGGGCAAGGCGCCCCGCAGGTAGGGGGCGGTCAGAGAGAAGGCCCGCCGGAGCCGTTCCGGCTCCCGGACAAGGACGCAACCGCACTCGTAGGGGATGTACAACCACTTATGCGGGTCCAGGGTCACGGAGTCGGCCTTCTCGAGGCCCCGGAAGAGGGGACGCTTCTCCGGGAGCATCGCTCCTACGGCGCCGCAGGCCCCATCGACGTGAAACCAGATGCCACGCTCCTGACAGATGTCCGCGATCTTCCCTAGGGGGTCAATGGCCCCCACGTTGATGGAGCCCGCCTGCGCGATGACGCAGAACGGGAGGTCTCCCTGGTCCGAATCCTCGTCCAGCATGGCCTCCAGGGCGGCGACATCCATGGTAAAATCCTGGCGACTCGGGACCAGACGGACGGCGCTTCGTCCCAGGTTGAGCATGTCCGCGACCCGCACCACCGAGGAGTGGCCTTCGTGGTCCGCCATATACAGCAAGAATCGACCGGGCCGGTCGGTCTGAAGGCCCTCCAACGTCGTGTCGTATGGCGCGATGCTGCGGAGCGCCGCGAGGATGGCCGTGAAGTTCGCCATGGTCCCCCCACTCATGAAGTGGCCCCCGCAATCCGTCGGGTATCCAATGAGTTCGGCCAGCCATGCGATGGTCCGCCTCTCGATTTCGGTGGCGGCGGGAGCGGGCTTCCAAGCGCCTGGGTTCATGTTGACGGACGCGCCCAATGCCTCGGCCAGGACCCCCATCATGGTCCCCGAGCCGTTCACGAAACCGAAGTAGCGGGGCGAACCGAGATGGGTGACGTTCGGAAGGACGCGATCCTCCCATGCATCGAGGATCGACTCGGGATCCTCCCCCTTGTCCGGAAGGGGCTCTTCAAAGTCGGCGGCCACCTGGGAAGACGCGCGCTGAGGAAAGACCCGAACCTGACGGATATCCCGATAATAGTTGGCAATGAGGTCGACAGTACGATGGCCCACCTTCCGAAAGGCGTCCGGAGTCAGATCAAGATCTTCAAAGGCGGCTCCCCCAGGGGTCATGGACCTCGGACTGGCGAGGCGGAGAAAAACCTTCTGCGCCTGGGCCCAAGGTCGGGCATCGTGCTCTTCGTTCCCAACTTGGGAGACGCCGTCCTCGTGGTGGTGCTTGCCCTGGCCCTCCTCATCAGCGGGATTGTCGAGCTCAGCTCAGGCGTCCGAGGCGTGGCCCCTCGCTTCCCGACGTAGCCGCCACATCGCCCAGCGGCAGGTCCGTGTCCGGGGGAGCCCGGAGGATGAAGTTAAGGTAAGCGACGAGCATGGCGGCCGCCATGGACGTTACGGATCTCAGACAGCTATTCACCTATGTCGCGGATCTTCGTCGACGATTCCTGGCCAAGTTCCGCGACTTGGGGTGGGAGGAGATCAACAAGAATCGGGAGGCGACCTACAATTCCATGCACAATATCTTCATCCACGTCCTCGAGGTGGAGGACTCCTACCTGCACTACGACATCCCGGGCAAGCCCTGGGA
>JBHIDH010000142.1:0-1979 GCA_046759985.1 Thermoplasmata archaeon | reverse complement strand
GCGGGGCGAGATGATCGTCATCATGGGCCCCTCCGGCTCGGGGAAGACCACCCTCCTGAACGTCCTCTCGGGCCTCGACGACGTATCCACCGGGACCGTTTCCATCCGCGGTCTCCCCCTGTCGGATCTTTCGGACACGGATCGGACGGACTATCGGGCGGCGAAAATGGGCTTCGTCTTCCAGTCGTACAACCTCATCCCTGTCCTCACGGCCGCGGAGAACGTGGAGATGCCCCTCCTCATCCTGGGCGTGAGGGCCAAGGAGGCCCGCCAGCGGGCCTTGAAGGCCTTGGCGGCCGTGGGTCTCGAGGGCGAGGGCGGACGCAGGCCCCTGGAGCTCTCGGGCGGACAGCAGCAGCGGGTCGCCATCGCCCGGGCCATCGTGAACGACCCCGAGGTCGTCTTTGCCGACGAGGCCACGGGAAACTTGGACGCGGAGACCAGCGAAGAGGTGGTGGCCCTCCTCAGCCAGCTCAACAAGGCCCACGGCCTCACCTTGGTGGTCGTCACTCACGACCCCGCCGTGACGGAGTATGCCGATCGCATCCTGACCATTCGAGACGGACTGGTGGCGGAAGAACGGACGTTGCAGGAGGCGTCGCTTGGAAATCAACCTGGCTAACGTCTCCTTCATCCTGGCCATCGGCGCCATCCTCCTCGTCTTCGGGGCCGCTGCCCGGAAGCGGCTGCTCTTGCGAGTCGCCCTTCGCAACCTTATCCGCCGGAAGACCCAGGTGGCCTTGGCCGTGGCCGGGCTCACGGTGGCCACCTCCATCATCTCCGGCGCCCTCGTGATCGACGCCAGCTTCGACGCGACCATCACCGCCATCGTGCTGCGGGGGACCGACCTGGTGGACGAGGTCGTCCGGGAGGAGGACGAAGCCGGCAATCCCGCGTTCTTCGACGAGACGGTTTACGACGATCTCCAAGCGCGCGTTCCGGCCATGGAACACGTCGACGGCGTCGCACCTCGCATCCTCCTCCCCTCTTCCGCGAAGGCCAATCGCACCGGCCTCGTGGAACCCAACATCAACCTGATCGCCTTCGATCCCTCCCGGGACCTCGGGGTCTTCTTCCTCGAGGACGGGACCGAGGTGGACGGGAGCGCGCTCGCGGCGGGGCAGGTCTACGTGAACCGCGAGCTGGCTACGGAGATCGAGGCCGAAGCGGGGGACGAGCTGGAGGTCTTCGTGAACGGCGGTGTCCTCTACGCGACCGTCCGAGACGTCGTGCAGGACCGAGGCCGGGGCGGCTGGCAGACGGCGGCGAACCTCTTCCTTCCTCTCAGTCGCCTGCAGACAGAACTGGGGGTGGGGGGACGAATCAACCAGATCACGATCTCCAACACGGGGGGCGTCGAGGACGGACACCTCGTCACCGACGAGGCCGTCGCGGAGCTGAACGTCGCCCTCGGGGCGGGCCATCCCTTCACCATCGAGCCCATCAAGCGCGACCAGATTGACCTCTTCAACCGGCTCCTGGACCAGCTTACCCAGCTCTTCCTGCTGATGAGCGCCTTCACCGTCATCGCGGGCATCCTCCTGATCATGAACATCTTCTCGGGCCTCGCGGAGGAGCGGAAGACGGAGATGGGCATGTCGCGGGCCCTCGGGATGCGCCGCAGCCACCTCGTCCAATCCTTCATCTTCGAGGGGGTGTTCTACGCCCTGGCCTCCGCCGCGCTGGGGGCCTTCGCCGGCCTCGGCGTTGCCACCCTCATCATGGAGGCCTTCCGGCAGATCTTCACCTTCTTCTCCCGCGATCTGGTCATCGCTTTCAACGTTGGCGACCTCCTCACGGCCTTCTCGCTGGGCCTCCTCCTGACCCTCCTCACCGTGACCATCGCCTCCTGGCGGATCGGGAAGCTCAACATCATCCGGGCGATGCGGGACCTCCCAGAGCCCCCGGCCAAGGGGGCCTCGGTGGTGGAGATTGCCTTGGCCGCCTTGCTCGTCGTGGGCGGCTCGTTCGCCCTCTTC
>JBHIDH010000141.1:0-1996 GCA_046759985.1 Thermoplasmata archaeon | reverse complement strand
TCATGACGGCGGGGCCCACCGCCCTCTTCCGGGCGATGGACGTGCAACGCCGCGGTGAGATGATGGGATACTACAACCTATTCATGGCCCTCGGCTCCACGGTCGGAGCCATCGTCGGCGGGCTCCTCGCCTTCTTCTCCGGATACCTCCCCCTTCTCGCCTTCTCGGGGGTGGCCACGGGACTCTCCACTGTCGCGATCTGGCGCCTGAGCCTGGAATGAGACGCCCTCTGGCCCGGAACCTGCTGTGCAAAACCTTGTTCTGGAAGCCGTTGCCGGGATTCGAACCCGGGACCTACGCCTTACCAAGGCGTCGCTCTACCAGGCTGAGCCACAACGGCACGGAGGGAGCCAAGAGACCTCCCGATATAGCTTTAGCGCGGGGACCTGGCAACCTACGCTTAAGTAACGTCCCTGGCCTTTCCGCCCCGTGAAGTCGGCCCTGACGAGCTTCGACATTCGCCTCCTCGTCCGAGAGCTTGAGGCCCTCCGCGGTGCCTATCTGGGCAAGGTCTACCAGGACGGTCCCTCGTTCCTCTTCCGCTTCAACGTCCCCCGGGGGGGCAAGCCGGAGCTCTTCGTGCAGCCCGGCCGGTGGCTATTCCTCGGCGAGGCGTTCAAGAGACCCGCCCAGCCGCCGCCCTTCGCCCAGCAGCTTCGCAAGGCGCTCCGCAATGCGGTCCTCCGCGAGGTGTCCCAGCGCGGATTCGACCGTATCCTCCTCCTGGATTGGGAGAGGGAGACCCCCGCCACCCTGGTCTTCGAGATGTTCGGACGAGGGAATCTCCTCCTGCTGCGGGAGGGAAAAATCGAGGTCGCTCTCGCCGGAGGCAAGTGGAAAGCCCGTGAAGTGCGAAGGGGCATCCCCTACGAGTTCCCCCCGGAGGGTGCCAACCTTTCCGAGATGCAGGAGGACGATCTGGCCGCGTCCCTGGCGGACCGGAAGGGTGCTCTGGTCAAGACCCTCGCGACGACCCTGGGACTGGGGGGGCTCTACGCCGAGGAACTCTGCGCCCGGGCCGGCGTGTCCAAGCAACGGCCCGTGGATGCGCTCCGCACGGAGGAGGTCGGGGCCCTCTACGCCGCGCTCCAGACCCTCCTCGAGCAGCTCGAATCCCCCGCCCCCGCGGTGGTCGTGAAAGGGCGTCCCGTTGATGCCGTCCCGTTTCCCCTGCGGGTCTACGAGGGGTACGAGGTCCTTCCGTATCCGACGATGAGCGAAGCCCTCCAGGCCTTCGTCCGCTCGTTGGAGACGGAGGAAAAGAAGAAGGCCGACCCCGCCGTCACCCGGGTCGAGAGGCGCATTCGTCGGCAGGAGCGGTCCCTGACGGAGGCCCTCGAGGGGGCCGAGGTGGCCGATCGAGCGGCGGCCTACCTGTACGCCCACTACCAGGACGTGGATCGACGGCTTCGACTGGCGCGCGAAGGGCGGGTCCACGAGGGGGTGGACGCGGCACGAAAGACAGTGACGCTTCGCGCCGGCCAGACCCCCCTGGCGCTCCATTACGAGGAGACCGTGGACGAGAACGCGCAGCGATTCTACGAGGAGAAGAAGGCCCTCACCGGGAGGGCGGCCCGGATCGAGAAGGCCTTGGAGGAGAGCCGCCGCGAGCGCACCCGCGTCCAGAAGGTGGCCCGGAAGCGGGAGAGGAAACCCGCGTACACCCCTTCGAAGCGCTTCTGGTTCGATGCCTACCGGTGGACGCTCTCGAGTCGGGGCGTGCTCATCCTTGGTGGCCGCGATGCCCGGTCCAACGAGAAGCTCGTCCGGAAGCACCTGAACCCGGGGGACCGGTACGTCCACGCGGACCTGACAGGCGCCCCCAGCGTGGTGGTAAAGGAGGGAGCCGAGGCCGACGCGCAGACCCTACGGGAAGCCAGCCGCTTCGCCCTGATCCACTCCAAGGCCTGGAGGCTCGGACTGGCATCGGGCAGTGCCTTCTGGGTGACCCCCGACCAGGTGAGCAAGACCGCCGAGAGCGGGGAGCACCTCAAGA
>JBHIDH010000140.1:0-2002 GCA_046759985.1 Thermoplasmata archaeon | reverse complement strand
CGGCGACTGCGAGAAAATGCTTGCTGGGTACGCATCCCACGTTCACACACGTCCCACCAATTTTCCCCTCATGAACGAGGGCGACCGACCTTCCCAGCTCCGAGGCTCGGATGGCGGCGGCGAAGCCTGCGGAACCGCCACCCAGGATGACGAGGTCGTAATCCGCCCTCCCCTCACGCGGGTTCTGTGCCATTGCAGTTCAAGTGATTCAACGCGAGAGCCCGGTATCAAGCCTTGGTGAGGGAACGTAAAGTGCCTCAGGCAGGTGATAGGGAGGGAGTCATCCGATCCCGATGGATAGAACGTAAGTAGTGGGACCTGGCTAGATAGAAATGGAGTTAGGAATGAGGACAGCCGTGCTTACCGACCGAGCCGTTCAAGAATCGGGGTATTATTGGTGCGAGACCTGCGACGAGGAGGGGATTGGGGCCGGGGTCTACCTGGTGGCGGGCGATCGTGCCCCGTCCTGCATGCAGCACCAGACCGTTACCTTTCTTAGGGTACGCTAGGACGGAGGGATGCCAGTATGTCCGACTTTGTCATCCACGCAAGCGACGAGAGCTTCAAGGCGGACGTCCTCGAGTCGGAGATTCCCGTTCTCGTCGATTTCTACGCCGACTGGTGTTCTCCATGTAGGCGCCTTGCCCCCGTGATCGATGAGCTTGCGGAAGAGTACGACGGGGATGTGCGTTTCGTCAAGGTGAACGTCGATGACAACGCGAGCCTCGCCGTCCAGTTCGGCATCCAGAGCATCCCGACACTCATCTTCTTCAAAGGAGGCGAGCAGGTCGCAAAGACGGTGGGAGCACCGCCAAAGCCTCGGCTTGTTCAAGAGATCGCTCAGGTCCTAGCCAGCTGAGGCACCAGGTCGACAGAAGGCTTCTTTCGGCGGGCAATGTGGCCCAGGATGGCTGAAGCAAGACTAGGCGGGGCCGGGTCCATTTTCCTCCCCCAGGCTGTCGTCATCCTGGTGGGCGTCGGCGTCACGCTTCTGGGATGAGCAAAGTCTCCGTGTTGCTGCTGGCTCGGCCCTCGGGTTGGGACGCTTTGGCCCGCCCTGACAGTGACCCCGGCCTTAGGAGTGAGGAGGGCTGGGAGTACACCGGCATCTCCGCCTTGGACTTGCGGGAAGCGGGCTTTGAGCGGCTCGATGGGACCTCGTCCGGACCATGATGGAGGCAGGGTGAGGAGGTTCCAACCGAGCCCTCGGGACCGTCCCGTTCTGGCCCCCTAGCTTGCCTCCGCAATCATCGTTGGCATGGGAATGCCCGCGACCCCTGATGCAATGGCGCTCAGGCCGGCAAAGATGAGGGCGATGGAAAGGAAGACCGCCGCCGTGAGGAGGCCGAATCCCGCGGGGAAGACAAGCACGAGGATGCCGAAGATGATGAGGAGGACCCCGGCCACGATGGCGAGTCCGCGGGACCACGCGGGCGCGTCCGGATTCATCCCGTCGACGCTCAGGCGGTCAATCCCGTGGAAGATGAGGCCCACGGCCAGGATTGCAATGAGGAGCGCGACGCCAAAGCCCGGGAAGACAAGGACGAGGATCCACAGGATCAGAGCGATAATCCCCACGGCAATCCCAAGGGTCCGCAGCCATCCGGGCAGTCTGGGTTCCGCAATCGAGATGCCGATGCGCGTGATGCCCAAGAAGAGCAACCCCACCGCCATGACGATGATCAGCCAGAGGATGCCGATCCCCGGGAAGACGAGCACGAGAGTGCCCGCCATGAGACCGAGCATACCGAGGATAATGGTCAGAACTCGAAGCCAGGTAGGGGTTTTTCCCTCCATGAACTCCGCCCCCCCGACGCACGAATACGCTGCTTTTAAGGGTTGTCCAGTGAGGCGCCCTACCACGCCCAGGGGCCTCACGGGGCCTTCAGAGGAGCGTTTTAAGTAGCCATCCCTCGTCCTCGAATCATGGATCATACCATTGTACACTTCGAGATTCCTGCGGACGATGTGGAGGGGATGTCGAAGTTCTACGCCTCCCTCT
>JBHIDH010000139.1:0-2004 GCA_046759985.1 Thermoplasmata archaeon | reverse complement strand
GAGTACCTCACCCTGAGCAGCCTGGCCGCCCTCATCGGGGTCATCACGGCCTTCGTGGCCCTGGGGTTCCGGTACCTCCTCTGGATCTTCCTTTCCGTCTTCCACAACGGCGGGCAGCTCTTCGGACAACCGTGGGTCGATCCGGGGATCCTCAACCTCGACGCCACGTTCTTCTACACGAAGCTTGGGGCCGCCCCCATCCTCCTCCTCCTCATCCTCCCCCTGGCCGGCCTTCTGGTGGGCCTCATCATCCACTACCTCGCCCCCGAGGTCCGCGGGGCCGGCGTGGCGCAGGTCATGGAGGCGAACCTGGCCAGGGAGGGGAGGATCCGCCCGCGGGTCATGGCCCTGAAGTCCCTCGCCGCCGCGATCACCGTGGGGAGCGGGGGTTCCGCGGGCCGCGAGGGGCCCATCGTCCAGATCGGCGCCGCCTCCGGGTCCGCCCTGGCCCAGGCCCTCAAGCTGACGAACACCCCACGGAAGATCCTCCTGGCCTGCGGCGCCGCGGGGGCCATCGCCGCCACCTTCAACGCGCCCATCGCCGGTGTCCTGTTCTCCCTGGAGCTGATCCTCCTCGAGCTTCGCACCCGCTCCTTCATCCCCCTCGTCATCTCCAGCGTCTTCGCCTCCGCCGTCATGGGCCTCTTCCTCTCGCGGGCCCCCCAGCTCCCCGCGACCTACACCCTCGGCTCCCCCCTAGAGCTCGGCTTCTTCATCGTCCTGGGCCTGGCGGCCGGCCTCTTTGCCATCTTCTGGATTCGCGTCCGCTTCGCCCTCGGGGACGCATTCGACCGGGTCCGCCTCCCGCCGTACCTCGTCCCCGCCCTGGGGGCCAGCCTGTTGGTTCCCCTCGCCATCTTCGTGCCCCAGATCATGGGGGTGGGGTACGAGACCCTCCTGGCGACCGTGAACGGAACCCTCCTCCCGGCCGCGACGCCCCTGGGGACAGCCGTCGCCTTCCTCCTGTTCCTGGGCTTCGTCAAGATGCTCGCCACGGGCCTGACCCTGGGCTCCGGCGGCAGCGGCGGGGGTTTCGCCCCCTCCCTCTTCATGGGCGCCATGCTCGGGGCCGCCCTGGGGATGACCTTCAACGCCTTGGCCCCGGAATCCACGAGCCCCTTTGCGGCCTACGCCCTGGTGGGGATGGGGGCCCTCCTGGCCGCCGCCACCCGGGCCACCTTTACCGCCATCGTGATCGTGTTCGAGCTCACGGGGGACTTCCAGTTCATCCTCCCCGTCATGCTGGCGGCCGTCGTCGCGGACGGGGTCTCCATCCTCCTGCAGCGGGACACCCTGTACACGGGGGTCCTTCGCCGCAAGGGCATCCTCTTCGAGCACGACATCGAGCTCAACGTCCTGCGGACCGTGCGGGTCCGGGACGCCATGATGGCGACGGTGGACACGGTCCACGAGGAGACGCCCGTCCAGGAGGTGGGGCGGCGGATGATCACGACCGGGCACCAGGGCTTCCCCGTCGTGGACGAGGCGGGCCTGCTCGTGGGAATTATCACCCACGAGGACGTCCGAAGGGCCCTGGCCGAGTTTGGCCTGGACGCCACCGTGCGGGAGGTGGAGACCCAGCGGCTCATCGTGGTGAACCCCTCGGAGAGCCTGGAGGTCGCCATGGAGAGGATGGCCATCGCGGGCATCGGGCATTTGCCCGTGGTCCGGGAGGAAGACCCCCGGGAGATCGTAGGCATCCTCTCCCGGGGAGACATTCTCCGGGCCTATCGCCGAAAGGCGTTGGAGGAGCGGCATGAGGTGTTCCGCAGTCGGGGCGCAAGGTGACATCGGCCCGGTGCAGGAGTTCATCGCGCGCCTCCGACGGGCCGCCGAGGAGTTGGGTCTCGAGGCGCAGGCCTTCGACGCGGACCTGGTCTTCGGCGCAGAGCACCTGCTGGTGGCCTGGGACCACGCGGAGCGGGCCTTCGCACGGGGGACGAACGTGGCGTCGGATCGGATGATGGAGGTCCTACGCTTCGCCGCGGGCGAGCGGCAGATTAC
>JBHIDH010000138.1:0-2020 GCA_046759985.1 Thermoplasmata archaeon | reverse complement strand
CCCAAGGGACGCTCCAGCGGAACTTCATGGGGTACACGACCCAGGCGGGGAAGGACCTCGTGGCCCTGGGCGTTTCCGGCATCAGCGACGTCCAGGGCGGCTATGCCCAGAACGCGAAGGAGTTGCCCAAATACTTCGAGCGAGTGGAGGCGAGGGGTCTGGCCACCCACCGGGGGATGCGCCTCTCCCCGGAGGACCTCGCACGGCGGGATGCCATCATGGGCCTCCTGTGTAACGGACGCCTCCGATTCCCGCGTCTCCGGGAAATCTACGGGGCCGTGGCGGAGGTCGTGATCCGGGAGGCCCTCGAGGCCGCACCGGCCCTCGTCGCGGAAGGCCTCATCGTGGAGAGCAATGGGGGCGGCTGGTTGGCCACGGACCTGGGACGAATCTTTGGGCGCATCGTGGCCTCCACCTTCGACGCCTACACCCGGGCGGCAAAGGAGACGCCTGCCTTCTCTCGGGGGGTCTGAGACGGGCCACCGCGTGATCATCGTGGGCGCGGGCATCACGGGCCTCGCTCTCGCCCACGAAATCCAAAGGCGGGTCCCGAATGCCGCCGTCACCATCCTCGAGGCATCCGGTCGGGCGGGGGGGCTAATCGGAACGACGCTCGCCGACGGCTACCTCTTGGAGTGGGGCCCGGAGGCCATGCAGGGCTCCTCTACGGAGACCTTGGACCTGCTCTCGGACCTCCGCCTGAGGGAAAAGATCGTGGAGGCCGCCCCAGAGGCGAGGACCCGGTACGTCGTGCATCGCGGGGTGGTCACCCCCCTGCCGCTGGACCCCAGGGGCGCCCTAGGGACACGCCTCCTGTCCCCTGCGGCGAAGCTCCGGGCGGCCATGGAGGTCCTGGTCGGTCCCGGGAACGGGGAGGAGTCCGTCGCCCAGTTCGGCAGGCGGCGATTCGGTCCGGCGGTCGTCCCTTTGCTGGACGCAGTGGTGACGGGGCTGTTCGCCGGGGATCCGGAGGAACTGAGCCTGGACGTTGCCCTCCCTCAGCTGCGGTGGCTCGAGAACTCCCATGGTTCGGTCATCAAGGGGATGATGAAACGGCGGGGTGCGGGGTCCCTAAGCACGCCTCTCCTCACCTTGGAAGGGGGAATGGAGACCCTCGTACGTGCTTTGGCGGACGGCACGGACATTCGCTTCCGCACGCGGGTCGGGAGAGTCCAGAAGGGGAACGGCCAGGTCCTGGCGATTACGGACGACGGTTCGGAGGCCGCCGATGTCGTCGTCCTCGCGGGGGGGCCGTCCATGGCCCGCCTCGTGGATGGGCCACGGATCTCCACGCCGAAGGTCCGAGAGGCCCCCGTGGCCGTGGTCGGCCTCGGCTTCGGCGCCTCCGTCGCCGACGAGCGGTCCCAAGGGTACGGCTTCCTCTCCCCCGAGGGCGAGGGCCGGTTCGTCTTGGGTGTCCTGTATACCTCGAGCCTCTTTCCAGCACACGCGCCCGAGGGAAGAATCCTGTATCGATGCCTTCTGGGCGGGATTCGCCACCCCGACCGGGCGAGACTGAGCGACGACGAACTCATCAAGGGGTGCCAAGGGGATTTGCGGTCGCTCCTGGGCGTGGCGGGGGAGGCGGAGTTCACACACGTGGTACGGCACGGACGAGGCATCCCGCAGCTCGAGCTAGGCCATAGGTCGGTGATCTCCGCCCTGGGGGAACTGGAGAAGGCAGTCCCCGGGTTGTATATCGAGGGGACGGGCTGCAGCGGCATTTCCACGAATCACCTCATCGGGAAGGCAAGGGCCCTTGCGAAGAGGATTGTGGCGGATAGATTGGGGCCCGGTTAAGGAGGGCCGTTGATGATTCCCCGGGCGAAGCGATTTCGAGGGTTCCGTCGCGCAAGAGACTGAGTGGTAGTTGCCAGCAATGTATGGCGGCGCAAACCTTTTACTCGATCTGCGTGCAGACTGCTCTGGAAAGGGTATCTGGCTGGCGAGCAGTCCGTGACTCCGGTTCAAATCCGGGCAGCCCCACAAACAAGTGAAACCTCGTCAGAGTCGACGGGAC
>JBHIDH010000137.1:0-2096 GCA_046759985.1 Thermoplasmata archaeon | reverse complement strand
TTCAAGACGGACTTGAGGAGGGCGAGGTAGGCCACGAGGCTCTTCCCGCTCGCCGTAGGGATCGCCAGGACGAGGTTCTCCCCCGCCAAGGCGGGTCCGATGGCCTCCTCCTGCGGCGGGTAGAGGTCGGTGATGCCCTGGCCTTCAATGATGCGCCGCACACCGGGGTTAATCTCGAGCTCCGCGAGGCGCATCCCGCTTACTATTTCGCTGGGTCGGATAAGCTTTCCCGGGTCCCTGGCGAGGTGGTTCCGACACCCTTATGGCCGGCCCCCCTCTGAGGAGGTCGATGTCCGACGAGGCGTTCGACCGGCTCGCGGAGGAGTTCTTCAAATCATACATCGACAGGTTTCCTGTCCTCGGCACGGTCTTGGGTCTCCACGAGTACGACGGACTACTCTCCGAAAACTCGCGCGCGTTTTACGAGGAAACCATCCAGTTCGGTCGCGAGACACGTGCCCGGTTCGAGGCGTTGGAACCGGAGGACCTGAGCGGCGGTCGAAGCCTCGACCGGGACGTGGCCCTCTACATCCTTGACATGGGCACCTTCCAGCTCGAGGAGGCCCGGTCCTGGGAGTCGAGGCCCGACGGTGCGGAGGACCTGGGCGGATCCCTCTTCCCCCTGTTCGCGCGGACCTTTGCCCCCTTCCCGACGAGGCTCGAGAGCATCACGGCCCGCCTCCAGGCGGGTCCTCGCTTCCTGGACCAGATCGAGACCCGCCTCTCTCGCCCGATCAAGCTCTGGACGGAAATGGCCCTCGAGTCGGCCGAGCGGTTGCCTGCTTTCCTGGAGGCTATCGGCGAACAGGCGAACAAGGAGGCGACGGAGGGCGCCCAGAATGCCTTCCAGGAGGCGAGAACCGAGGCGGAGGAAGCCCTCCAGGCCTATCGTTCCTGGCTTGAAGAGGAGGTCCTCCCCCGCGCGGAGGAGGATTGCGCCCTCGGGGAGGAGAAGTTCGCCCGGCTGGTGGAGATTCGTGGACTGGGATGGAAACCGATGGACATCCGCAAGCTGGGGGTCCGGTACCTGGAGGACGCCAAGCGGGAACTCGGAGAGGTCGCGGCCGCCATCGACGCCCAGGCATCCGTGGACGAAGTCTCCGAGCGGATCCATGGCGATCATCCCGCGGACTTCGCGGGAGTCCTCGAGGAAGTTCGCAAGGTCAACGAGGAGGCACGGGCCTTCGTCCGGGATAACCACCTTGCGACCTTGCCCCCTGCCGAACGCCTCCTGGTGGAGGAGACCCCCCTCTTCCTCCGACCCATTCTTCCCTTCGCCGCCTACTTCTCGCCCGCCCGGTTCGACAAGGTGCAGGAGGGCGTCTACGTCGTGACGCCGCCCTCGAACGGGGAGGAGCTGCTGAAGGAGCATAATTACGCCTCGATTCGCAACACGGCGGTCCACGAGGGCTACCCCGGGCATCATCTGCAGCTCTCCGCCGCGAACCTCCATCCTTCCCACATCCGGACGCTGACGGGAGGAACCGGGGTGGCGGAGATGGTGGAGGGGTGGGCCCATTACTGCGAGGACCTCATGCGAGAGGCCGGCTTCATGGACGCGCCGGAGATTCGATTCGTCCAACTCCAGGACATCATCTGGCGGGCCGCGCGAATCATCATTGACGTCGACCTCCACGCGGGCCGAATGAGCTTCGACGAGGCCGTGCAGATGCTCGTGCGAGAGGCGGGGATGGCGGAGCCCTCCGCAGTGGCGGAGGTGAGACGGTACACCCAGTACCCCACCTACCAGCTCAGCTACCTCTTTGGCAAGCACCTCATCAAGGGGCTACGGGAGGAGGTGGAGAAGCGGATGGGTGAGAAGTTCTCCCGTGCCTTCTTCCATGATTCCATCATCTACGCCGGGTCGATCCCGTTCTTCCTCCTGCGTCGTGCCGTGGAGGACAAGCTTGCCAAGCTGGAAGAGGACGTGGAGGACCTCTACTAGATCTCGTTGACCGCCACAGCGGTGAGGACACCAGAGGCTATCCGCCCTCGTCGCTCGGCCGTTCCCCATAGGCGTAGAGCTGGAGGTAGGGAATCAGGGAAGCAATGATGCGGTTTTCCGCCTTTCGGAGATGTTCCTCGAAGGTGGAGCG
>JBHIDH010000136.1:0-2096 GCA_046759985.1 Thermoplasmata archaeon | reverse complement strand
CCGGGCTCACCCTTCTCCGTAGGGTTCCCTCGGCTTCCATGACCCACCCGTTGAGTCCACACCAGGGTCCCTTATATATCGGTTTTCCAGACATTCTCCTGTCTGGCGCACCCCACGCCCAAAAGGGTTAAATCGGGCTGAAGGGTCGGAAAGGCAGTCATGAAGCGGGAGCTCATGGACATTCTCTGCTGCCCCGTGTGCAAGGGAGATCTCGAGCTCGTCGTGGCGCGCGAAGAGGACGAGATTCTCGAGGGCGGCCTCGTCTGCCAGCACTGCGACTTCACCTACGAGATCGAGGATGGCATCCCGAACCTCCTCCCCCCGGAGCTCAGGTGAAGAGGGCCTGCGCCTCCACGACCTCATGCGAGTCGCGTGCCGCCGCGTACCGCTCAAGGGGGTCCGCGTTGAGGGCCAGGAAGGTGGGCCCCCACTTGAACTTCGAGACAAGGGCCTCCGCCTGCTCCTGGTGGCCCAGGATGGAGAGGGCCGCCGCGAGGGCTTCCACGCTGGAGAGACGGGTGGGCTTGCCGTAGTTCACGGGGTTCGCCGCCACGAGGTAGGGGAGCACCCGTTGGCGGGCCTGAGGAACTCCCGGAAACCTTCCGACCTTCCACGAGGTGTCGATCACCCCCAGACCCCGACGGCGGGCCGCGAAATCGTCCGCCCGCGAGAAGGCCACTTCGGAGCGGGGCGTAAGCAGCACCGCGCCCCGGGGCACCTCCCTTCGCCGCTTCACCCGCTGCAACATGCCTTGGCGCGCCAACTTCCTCGCCGTGCACCGCTTAGGGTCACACCGCTCCAGATCCAGGGCGAACAGGCGCACCATGGCGCGACGGGTACGCGGCGCAAGGCATAAGGCGTTCCCCCTCGATGGTCAGGAGGCCACCGTGATGACATGTACCATTGCTGATTGGGATGTATGATGGGCGAACTGAGTGGCCCCTCCCCCGGTCCTGCTTGCGGCCAGGCGGCAAGGGGATGCCCCCGGACGGCCTCCGCACGAGAGCCCAGGCTGGGATAAGAGGGAAAAAAAAGGAAAGGGGGGAGTGGGGGAGCCCTGCGAAGTTACTGCAGTGTCCCCGACGCCAAAATGCCGTTGGAGTCCACGAGCTGGTAGGTGGAACCAGCCGCGTAGGTCGCCGTGGCCAGCAAGACCTTGTCGCCGGCCTGGAGCGAGGTCGCAGACGTATCGATTTGTACGTACGAGCTGGTCCCGCTCAGCGCGGTCAGGGCCGTCTTGGTCAGGAGTACTGTCCCGTTGGCGGCGAAGACCACCAGGGAGACCGTGGCAGGGGCCTTCCCCGCGGGTACGTCCGCGAAGACGAGCTGCCAGTTGCTCCCGTCGGCGGTCTGACTGACCGTGACTCCAATGGCGGTAGGCGTCGACCCAGGACCGGAGACCAGCCCGGATACCATCACATACAGGACGGCAGCCAGGACGACGGTGATCGCCACCATGAGGATGGTGGCAATGACCGGCGATACGGCCTTTCGATCCCTTCGGATCGCCCCAATTGTTCTCAAGTTCTGTCCTCCTGCAGGTTTCCCTACAGGCGTGGAAGGTCCGAAAGTTGAGGTATAAAGGCTTCCTCGCGATTCTCACGCGTGGTTCTCAAGGATCCGCGAACCGGACGACGTCGTCGGCCACGAGGTTGAGGATGTTGGCGATCTCCTCGGAGGCGTACTCCTCCATGGAGAAGATGATCGTGTAGGCCCCCCGCGCCCGCAGGTGGTTCGTGAGCATGTGGAGGAACTCCGAGAGGACCCGAGGGCTGTTGTGAATGGCCAGGGAGTTGACGGAGTCGAGGACCACCACGGCCTCCTCCCCCCCGAGCTTCCGCAGCAGGAACTCCACCTTCAGCATCACGGTCTCCAGCATCGTGGGACTCTCCACGTACACCGCCAGGTCGTCCCGCTCGCCCGCGCCCATGGTCATGCGGGAAACGCAGTCGACAAAGCGAGTGTGCGCCAGGTCCACCTCCAAGGTGGTGAGGGCGCTGATGATGGACTTGGAGGGGATCGTGGCCGTCACGTACACGGTGTCGAGCTTCTTCTGCGGGGCAAAGACGTCGAGGATGCCCCGCACGGCGTCGAAG
>JBHIDH010000135.1:0-2109 GCA_046759985.1 Thermoplasmata archaeon | reverse complement strand
GGGGAAGATCCCTGATGTAGCTCGTCACCTTCTTCGCCCGCACACCCTCGTCCACGAGGATGTTGATCTCGGCCAGCTTCGAGATGATCTCGAGCACCTCCTTGATGTCGGTCTCCTTGAAGCGGAGGGTGACCGGCTTTGTGGAGAGGAGGCTCAGCGCCTTCTCCGACGCGGCCACCTCGCTGGCTCGGGTCGCCTCCTCGGCGGCCAGCTTCAACTGTTCGGTCGCCTCCTCATACACATCTCGGACCTGGGGATTTTGAGGGTCGAGATTTGCGGCCTCGGACAGCACGTGGGTCGCCTCCTGAAGCTGCCCCTTGTCCAGGAGGTCCTTCCCCCGTGCGAGAAGCTCCTGGGCCCGGTGTTTCGTCGTCAGCCGATCCACCCCCTGCCGGGCTATCGTCTCCTCGGTGTTGTACTCCAGCGCACGTTGGTACTCTACGAGGGCGGCGTCAAGCCGGCCCGCCTTCTCTAAATCGGTCCCTAGCTTGGCGTGCTGGTCGGCCGCCGCCCGTATGGCCTGGACCAGCTTTAGGCGGGGTTCGACAGACTGGGGGCTCTCGCTTAATCGTTCCATGTAGAACTCGATCGCCTGGTCGTAGTTGCCGGCCTGCATCAGCGTCTCTCCCTCGGAGAGTGGCGGGGTGGTGGCGCAGGCGGACAGGAGCAAGAGCACGCCGGGGACCAAGACGAAGGGTGTTGATCGTCCTCTCTTCATGGTCGTTTCCCTCTCTGTTTTCGTCCGCTCGGTGGAGCGGTACTCGGCCGTGGACTCAACCTGAGCTGGACCTCTTTGGTTCCATCCAGGGAACTGAGAATGACCGCCTCTTCTTTAACCTCCTTGACCCGAAACCGGTCCTTGAAGACCTCCCTCTCGGAGACCACCATGATTTCCTTCCCCACGCCCAGGAACGCCGTCGCCTGGCCCTTTGCCTTGGCGAACCCGAGATACTTGATCGCCTTCGCCTCTATGAGGAAGGGGTCAGGAGGTGGAGGAGGGGCGGGGGGGGCGACCTTAGGTTTTTGGGGGGCCGGTGGGAATGCAGAGCGCTCAATCGAGCCAAAAATATTGCGAACCTCACGCGCATACTGCGGCCTCTCCCGCTTGATGTGGCCCAGCGTCAAGTGTAGCATTTCCGAGCGCCCCTTCTCCCGCTGGGAGCGAGAGCGAGTGACCCCTTTCGGTTCGGTCCGGCTTCGCTGGACGACAGGCGAAGCAGTCGGCTCAGGGCCAGGTCCCGGGTACCGTTGAATCACGATCAGGAGAGCCCAGAAGACCGCAAGCGAGATCAGGACGATGAGCTTTTTCCTATCCGCGGACACCTTTTCCCTTCTCCTGCCTCGATGGGTTTACGGTGCTCCTCGCACCCTCGGATAAGAAGTAGGCCGCCATCTGCAGTTGGAGAGTGATTCGTCCAACCTCCCCTTTGCTGGTCAGGACAACCTTCTCAATGATCAAGGGGTCCTGCAAGCCTTCGATCTCGTAGAGAAAACGGCGGATGCCGCGATAGGGCCCGTCGACCACCATCTGGACCGTGAGCTTTAGAAAGTCTTCTCCCGAAACCTCCTGGGGTTGATACCGGACAGATGGGACACGAACACCCAGCCTTTCGGCCTGACTCGTAACCCGCCGAATCAGCGCGAGGATGGCCCCCTGGGGGGGGATCCGTTCGCGGAACTGACCCATGTTTTTCTGAAGCGATCCGAGAGCCTGTTGCTGCCACTGCTCATGCCGGAGAGATCGCATCCGGGTATGGAGACTTTCGAGCGTTGCGGCGTGGACCAGCGCGGCACGGCGGGCGGGGAGAACGACCGCAACGAAAAAGGCCACGTTGACGAGAAGGAGGATGAGGGAGGCGATAAGCAATCGGTTCTTCATGCCGCTACCTCTCGATACCGGAGCGAGATGGTAAATTGCAACTTGGGCTTCCCGCCCTTCTCCTCTTTCACCGCGTGCTGCAGCAGGTAGACCTGATGGAAGGCCTCTCGATCTTTCAGGCTCCGCACGCAGCGGAGCAAGTCCTCCATGGTCTTGGCATCGCCCGACAGGGTCACTCCTCCTTTGGAAAAGTCGGGCTGGATCGCGACGAGGGTGACGTTGTTCGGGAT
>JBHIDH010000134.1:0-2127 GCA_046759985.1 Thermoplasmata archaeon | reverse complement strand
ACCACCCGGATCTCAACAAGGACAAGCCGAAGGAGGCGGAGGCCAAGTTCAAGGAACTCTCCGAGGCCTACGAGGTCCTCATGGACAGAGAGAAGCGGTCCCTCTACGACCGCTACGGCCACGCAGGGGCGCAACGGGCCTTCGGGGGCCAAGGCTTCGACTGGTCCGATTTCACCCATTTCGGCGACCTGGACGACATCTTCGGAAGCAGCATCTTCCGCGACTTTTTTGGCGGCGTCGCGAGTCCCTTCGGGGGCAGCCTCTTCGAGGAGTTCTTCCGCCGCTCGGGGCGATCCACCTACGGCCCGTCCCGGGGCCGGGACCTCCGGATGGATCTCGAGGTGACCTTGGAGGAGGTAGCCCAGGGCGCCCGGAAGGAGATCCGGGTCCCCCACCGTGTCACCTGTGAGGACTGCCGCGGAACGGGGGCAAAGGACGGCAACCTGACGGACTGCCCCCAGTGCAACGGGACGGGCCAGGTACGCGATGTCCGTCGGAGCGGGTTCAGCCAGATGATCAGCATCCTGCCTTGCAGTCGCTGTGGGGGGGAAGGCAAGCTTGCCGCCGAACCATGCCCCGAATGCCGGGGACGGGGCACCATCCCGAAGACCTCCCGGGTTTCGGTAGCCATTCCAAAAGGCGCGCGGGACGGGCTGAGCCTTCGTGTTCTCGGCCAGGGGGAGGCGGGAGAGCGCGGGGGGCCCGCGGGAGACCTCTATCTCGTTCTCCACGTCAAGAAGCACAAGCTCTTTCGGCGAGACGGGAAGAACGTCATTCTCGAGGTGCCTGTCACCATGTCCCAGGCCGCCCTCGGGGGCGAACTCACGGTCCCGACCCTCTTCGGGAGCGCCACCCTGAAGGTTCCACCCGGGACCCAGAGCCACACACCGTTCCGGCTACGGGGCAAAGGCCTCCCCGACTTGAACGGGAGCCGTCGCGGCGACCAGCTCGTCCGCGTGGTGGTGAAGACACCGAAGAAGCTGTCGGCAGAGGAGAAAAAGCTCTTCAGACGCCTGGGAGAATCCCTGGGGGACTACACCGGGTCGAAGGCGGGCACGGCGTTTCGGCCTCGGTAGCCGGCGCGTATCTCTTTAAGGCGCCGCTCCGGTTGCATGCATTATGGGAAGGGTTCTGGGCGTCCTGACCCAGGATTTCCGTCTCTACCACGACCTGATTTCCTACCTGAAGGAGCGGGACATCCCCTTCCAGAGCCTCTCCTACGACGCGGCCATCCCGCTGGAGGTCGGCGTCGTCCTGACCTCCTCCGAGGAGGCCCCCGAGATCGATTTCCCTGTCACTGTCCCCGCCGAGGAGGTTGAGGACGCGGTGGCCCGGGCGCAGCAGCTGCTTCGGGGGAAGACGGCCTTTCAGGAGATCGTAATCGGCATCGATCCCGGACCCCGCCCCGGGGCGGCCATCCTGGGCGACCGGGAGGTGATCGACACCCGGACGGGCGCTACGCCCGAGGCGGTCCTCGAGATCTGCCTCAGCGTGCTCCGTGCCTACACCTGCGACGCCTTCCGGGTCCGCATCGGCCACGGAGACCGCATGAACCGCAATCGCATCATCAACGTCCTCGTCCGTCACGGGCTATCGGTCGAGATCGTGGACGAGAAGGGAACGACCCGTCGCGAGGGAAGGCGGGAGGACGCCCGGGATATCGAGGCGGCCATCGACATCGCCCGGGGTCGGGGTGTCCGGGCGGAGACCTCGTACGAGATCCTGCCGACCCAGGGCGAGGTGAAGGAGATTCAGCGGAGGAGCCGCATCCGCTCGGAGGGCCGCCTCACGATTTCGCAGGGGCTTGCGGAGAAGGTGGCACGGGGGGAAATGACCCTGGCGGAGGCCATTCAGGCCGCGATCGCCGAGGCAGGCTGACATTCGTTATCAGGCAAGGCCAGGTGACCCAAATCATCAAATAGCCTTGCTCGTGTAGAGCACTGGGATGCCAGATCGGGTCATTTTGAAGGTGGCGGAAGCGCCACAATCGGACGTTGGACTCGGCCGGGCCCGGGTGGATACCCGGACCCGCATGACCCTCGGCGTCGACGTGGGAGAGATCATCGAGATCGTCGGCAAGAAGAGCACGGCCGCGAAGCTCTTCCGGACGATGCAGGAGGACGAGGG
>JBHIDH010000133.1:0-2140 GCA_046759985.1 Thermoplasmata archaeon | reverse complement strand
CCCTTCATGATCTTCCTCATCGGCATCAGCCACCGGGGGGCCTGGATCAACCGCCCCGACAAACGGTGGGCCGTGGCCAACGGCCAGTACCTCCTCTTCCCCCGTGCCTCGTACGAGGCCATCGGGGGGCACGAGGCGGTACACGATCGCATCGACGAAGACTACCGCCTCTCCCTGCGCGTGAAGGCGGCCGGACGCCGGCTCTGCATGGCCGACAGCCGCCAGCTCCTCCGGGTTCGCATGTACGACAGCCTGGGCGGGATCTGGCAGGGCTTCACGAAGAACGTCTTCCCGGGCCTGGACTTCCGGCTGCGGCGCATCGCCCTGAACACCGCCGGTCTTTTCCTGGGTATGATTCTCCCCCTCATCATCCTCGGCACGGGGCTGATGCAGCTCGCCTTCCTGGGGCCCTCTCCGCTGCTATTCGTAGGGGTCTGGGTGACGGCGTTCATTCTGGTACGCGTTGCCCTTGCCTACGCCTTCATGGGAGTTCCCGTGACTTACGCCCTCCTCGCGCCCGTGGCCAGCCTCATCGTCATAGGGATTCTCCTGGATTCCGCCCGTCGTTACCTCCGGGACGGCGGCGTCCCCTGGAAGGGTCGCATGTACGGAATCCCCGAGAAGTGACTGCCGTTCGAAATCATCAGCCTCGGCGCCCGCCTCCATGTCGCGGTATCGTTCCGCATGCAGCAATCCTGATAAGCTCCTCCGCCGTGAAGGACCCGGAGGCCTACGATGCACCTCGCCTTTGAAGTAACGGCCGCAATCCTAATCGTCCTGCCGATGGTTGCGCTGGCCTACGGCTACCGACGCACGAACTCGCCCCGCCTCCTCCTCGCCCTGATGGCTTTTGGGATCCTGCAGGTGCGGGCCCTCTCCCTGATCAGCATGCACCTGCTCGGAGTTCTGGACCACGAGTTGGAGGAGACCGTGAATTACGTGGGGGACCTGGCGGCCATGGGAATGTTCGCGCTGGCCTTCCTGTACGGAACCCGGTGGTTCGGTGTCCGAGACCTCCCTAACGCCTCGTAGCCGTATCCTGCGTCGGTTGGAGCGCGACCCGGGCCTTCACCTGCGGGAGGTGGCGCGGCGCACCGACCTCTCCCTCGGGACCGTCCGCTACCACCTGTCGAGGCTGGAGGAGGGAGAAGCCGTCGTCCGACACACTACTCGTGGATTCGTCCGCTGGTTCCCCCGCCGCGGCCTCTCCGTCCATGATCGGGCGTTGATCTCGGCCATCCGGGTCTACGCGCAGCGCGCCCTTATCGGGGCGTTGTTGGAGTCTGACTCTGCCCGCTTCTCCGCCCTCCGAGCCACGACCTCCTTGTCTCCCGCCACCCTGAGCAGAAATCTGCAGAAGCTTGGGAGGATGGGACTGCTGACCCGCGGAGAGGGTGGCGTCTACCGACTTGCTGACCCCGCGGCCGTACGCTCGGGCCTCGCACGCTACCGAAGACGATTCCCGGACTTCCTGGCGGAGGCGGCGGTGGAGGTCTTCGAAGGACGGTAAGCCGTTCGGCCCTCCTCGGTCCGCTCAGGCCTCTTCAGAACGACGGGGTTCGCCCAGTTCCGCGCTTTCGGTCTGTGCCAGAACTCCTAAGAAGGGCACGCCCGTCGATTGGGTATGATGCCACCTTTACAGCACAGACGTGCCTTCGCCATCAGCATACTCTTGGGCGCTGGCCTTGCCTTGCTTGCCCTTCCCGCCCCTGTCAGTGCCCACACGAGCGTCATGGTGGGGGAGTTTGAGTTCGAGGTGGGATGGCGGGCAGAACCACCCCTCGTCGGCGAGCTGAACGGGCTCGATCTCGGGATTCATCGCCACCCCTCGGAGGAACCCGTGGAAGGCGCCGAGGGGAACTTGACGGCCACCCTCCGCACGGGACCCGCGTCCGTGGTCAAGGCGATTGCGCCCCAAGCCGGTCGTCCGGGTTGGTACACCTTCGACGTGATCCCCACGCGGGAGGGAGACTACACCGTTCAGATTGTCGGGAACCTCGAAGGGACCGCCGTGGACATCACGGTGCCCCTCGAGACTATCATCGGGCGCGCCGGGGTGGATTTCCCCGTCAACGACCCGTCGGCTTCGGACCTCCAAGACGCCATCATCGCGTCGGCTGACGAGACCGCCGCCCTCCGA
>JBHIDH010000132.1:0-2212 GCA_046759985.1 Thermoplasmata archaeon | reverse complement strand
AGTCGTTCCGGAAGCCGTAGATGAGGCGGGAGACGCCCGTGGCGTACACGACGCCGCCCTCCACCTCCAAGACGACCTGCGGCAGGGCCTCCGTGGCCTGGCCCAGGACCACGATGCCGCGGCGGCTCAGGTCAAAGGTGCTGAAGTGGCAGGGGCAGGGCCCCATGATCTTGTGGTCGGACTTGTAGCTGCCTCGAAGGGGGCACCCCATGTGGGTGCAGGTTCCGTTGAAGGCCACGATGTCCCCAACGGATCCCACGCCCCCAAAGGCCGGCTTCCCGAGCTTGATCGCAAAGGCATCGTGGTGGGCGTGCTCTAAGGGATAACGGAACTCAATCGGCTGGTTGTCCACAAACTCCGAGAGGCTCGCCACCCGCACCCGGGGGAAGGACGTGATGTCCGCCGGCATCTGCTCGGGGGTCAGATACCGAGCCAGGAGTCCGCCGCTTGCCAGTCCCAGTCCTACCCCGCCCGCACCGACGAGGGTGTACCGCAGGAAATCCCGTCGTGATGACCCGCCCTCTTCCCCCACTTCCGCCTTCCCTTCAGGCGTCTCTTCCCGTTCCACAGTTTCACCGCCGTGTGCCCTCGACCGCGATCCTGGCTGTGCCGAGGACGAAGCCGGACTCGGCTGGCTCTCTATAAAAAGCAACGACGATTCCCGAGGCTGAATCCCAATTCTGAGAATGACGTCCCGGGAGGCGGGACACCTAATCCTTCGGGCTAGGCGCCGTCGCGCTCGACCCGCTTCTCCTCCACGCGGAGATTCAGAATCTGCGTGTGGGGGTACTGACCCTTGGCGTCCTTTTCCAGGCCCTTGACCATGTCCCAGACCGCCAGGAGGCCTAAGGAGACCGCCGTCAGGGCCTCCATCTCCACGCCCGTCCGCTCATGGGCCGTCACGGTGCATCGGACCACGACCCGATCTTCGTCAAGGGCAACCTCCGGCTTCACCGCGTCCAGGCGCAGGGGGTGGCACAGCGGGACGAGCTCCGGCGTTCGCTTCGCCCCCTGTATCGCCGCCAGCTTCGCCGTCTCCACCACGTCCCCCTTCTTCACCTTCCCCGCAGCAATGGCCGCCACGGTCTGAGGCCGGAGTCGGATCGTACCCACGGCGGTCGCCGATCGAGGTACGGTGTCCTTCGCCCCGACGTCGACCATCTCCGCCATGGCTTCCTCACGCCTCGGAAGGGGGCGGACCGGCATGGCTCTCGACCCAGGCCTCTCCGCCGTCCTCGTAGATCTCCTTCTTCCACACGGGGACCTCGGTCTTGACCCGCTCGAGGGCGACGCGACAGGCCTCGAAGGCCGCCTCGCGATGGGGGGAGCTGGCGGCGACGAGAATCGTGTGGTCCCCCGGACCCAGGTCTCCTATGCGATGCTGGATGAGGACCCGGTCTGCCCCCGACGCCTCCCGCACCTCCTTCTCGATTCGGCGGATGGAGGCTTCGGCCATCTCGTGATAGACCTCGTAGCGGAGGAGCTTCACCTTGCGCCCCTCGAAATTATCCCGGACGGAACCATAGAAGGTGACCAGAGCCCCGCGCTTCGGGGAGCGGAGGGCCTCGAGAACCTCTTCCGTGCGGAACTCGTCCTTTACAATCCGTTGCATCCGACTCCCCCGCTGACGGGCGGCAAGAAGGCGATTTCGTCCTCGACGTGCACCGTCGCTTCGCGGCCGGCAACCTCCTGGTTCACGGCCACGATGGCCTGGCCCACCGATCGGGCGTGGGGATAATCGTCGGAGAAGGCGCGCAAGAGGTCGGCCACGGTGGCCGGGTTCCCGAGTTCCAGCTTTACGGTCTCCTGTCCCACCTCCTCTCGCAGCGAAGCAAACAGCCGGACGTGGAACCGCACCGGGTCTCCCCAACGCAAGAACGGAGGGCGCTCTGATAAGGGTTTTCTCCGTCCGGATTGGGCTCGGGATAGTAATTACTATGGACCTACTGCGGCACGAACATCCCCCTCCTCCACTCCTCGATATCTTAGGTGGTCTGGGAAACCGGCCCGCCTAGGAGAAACACGCAATGTTGGAGCGATACGGAAAAGCCGTCATCGAGGAGCGGACACAACCGCGACACCTCGCCGAGCTTCGCCAGTACCTCAGGATGGAGTACGGGCTGGGCACCGAGCCCGGATACCTCTTGCGGGAGGCGAAGGGGGCCCAGCGTCCTCGGAACCGGATCAGGCGGGCCATCAGCCGGATGGTCCG
>JBHIDH010000131.1:0-2212 GCA_046759985.1 Thermoplasmata archaeon | reverse complement strand
TGCAGCCCGGCTTCGACGCCATCTGGACGGACATGTCGGAGATCGTCCGGCCCACGCGGGACGGGATCCACGGACGGGAGTACATCTCCACCGCCGTGGATCTGGGCCGGAAACCGCCCTTCTTGACCTGGGAAGAGGGCGAGGCGTTCCCGCCCCTCCTGGAGATCCCCGTCCCCTTCATCCTGAACGCGCCGGGTCCCAAGGGACGAGGGTTGGAGCCGGTCATCGCGCGAGCGGCTGAGGAGCTGGGGACCTTCGCCATCCTGGAGGCCGATGCCGCCCGGGGGGGAAACGGCCACGTAATCCCCCGCTTCGGGGCGGATCAGGACGTCGACCTGAGCCTCCTCGACGGCGCCCGGGCGGCGGAGGTGGAGGAGGCGGAGGACGGGCTCGAAGCCTACCGATCCGTCAAGGAGGCCCGCCCGGGTCTCGTGGTGCTGCTCCGCATGCCCCTCAGTTACGCGCGACGGGAGACGTACGCGGATCGCATCCGCGCGGGCGTCGACGTCCTCCACCTCTGTGCGGACGCCCACGGCCGCGAGGTCGGGGCCGAGGCGCCCCGCTTCGTCGCCTCGGTTCTGCGGGACCTGGACCAGTACCTCGTGGAGGAGGGCCTCCGGGATGAGGTCACCCTCGTGGTGAGCGGCGGCGTCGTGGCCTCGGAGCACGTGCCCAAGGCCCTCCTCTGCGGCGCCGACGCCGTGGCCCTGGACACGACGTACCTGATCGCCCTGGGGTGGAACGGGAACCCGCAGACGAGCGTCCCCTCCCCCCTCCCCGCGGGCTGGGCCGTGCAGCGGGTCAAGAACTGGACCAACGCCTGCCGGGACCAGCTCTTAGAGGTCATGGGGGCCATGGGCATCCGAGACGCCCGGCGCATGGCGGGGGAGATCGGCCGGGCCATGTTCCACGAGGACCTGGAGCGGGAGTTCATGGCCCTCTTCGAGGGGGGGAACGGCCCTGGCTAAGGCCGAGACCCTCCGCGTCGTCAGCGCCCCCTCCTACATCTGGCGGACCGTGAACAAGTACGAGGTGGAGATCCTCCCGGACGCCTGCATCGACTGCGGCATCTGCGCCCAGGTCTGCCCCTACGACGTCTACGAGAAGAAGCCCGGCCTCGTCCACATCTCCGCCCCGAAGAGCTCCAACTGCATCGGCCCCCACAACTGCGAGGGCCAGTCCTACTTCTGCGTCGACAACTGCCCCACGGACGCCATCCGGGTGGGGGAGAACCCCTACTACGAGGACCTGGGAGACGACCGGTGGCCGGCGGATCTCATCACCTCCACCTGGTACATGGCGGAGACGGGGCAGCTGCCACCTCCGGGCATCGAGTATCGGACGGGGGACTCCGGCGGCGGCTTCGACCGCCTCCACTTCGTGTTCCCCGAGAAGCCGGCGCCCGTCGAGGAAGTCGATACCTCCTTGGAGCTGAACCGCCGGCCCTGGGGCCCCCGCATCCGCACCCCCATCCCCATCTACGGGGCGGCGATGTCCTACGGCAGCGTCAGCCTCAGCGTCATGCTGTCCCGCATCCGGGCGGCCAAGGCGTGGGGGACCTACTGCAGCACGGGGGAGGGCGGCTACCCGGAGGCCCTCATCCCGTACGCCGACCACGTCATCACCCAGGTGGCCACCGGCCTCTTCGGCGTCTCGGAGGCGAGCATCCAGCGGGCCCCCATCATCGAGATCAAGTACGCGCAGGGAGCCAAGCCCGGCCTCGGGGGCCACCTCCTCGCGGACAAGAACACCCCCGACGTGGCCCAGATCCGCGAGACGGTGCCCCAGACCTCCCTCTTCTCCCCCTTCCCCTTCCACAGCGTCTACAGCGTGGAGGACCACAAGAAGCACGTCGACTGGCTCCGCGCCGTGAACCCCCGGGCCCTCATCGCCGTGAAGGTCTCCACGCCCGTGGACGTGGACATGGTGGCCGTGGGCTCCTACTACGCGGGGACCAACATCCTGAACCTGGACGGGGGGTACGGCGGCACGGGGGCGGCCCCGGACATCGCCAAGAAGAACATCGCCATGCCCATCGAGTACGCCATCCCCAAGGTCCACCGGTTCCTGGAAGGCGAGGGGATCCGCGACGAGATCGTCCTCATGGCGAGCGGCGGCATCCGCACGGCCTACGACGTCGCCAAGGCCATCGCCCTCGGGGCGGACGGCTGCATCATCGGGACGGCGGAGCTCGTGGCCCTGAACTGCACCC
>JBHIDH010000130.1:0-2242 GCA_046759985.1 Thermoplasmata archaeon | reverse complement strand
AGCCATCGGGCGGCCATCATGGTCCTCATGGTGGCCCTCGTCGCCATCCTCCTGACCGCCTACGCCTCGCGCCTGGGCCAGCCGGAAATCGCCTTCGTCCTCCTCTTCCCCGTGGTCATCACCGCCTGGGTGGCCGACCAATTCCTCATGCGCGTCTCCAAGGTGGGCTGGGGGCCTCCGACGAAAGCCCTTCTCTGGACCCTCCTCCTCGTAGCGGCGGCCTACCTGGTTATTACGCAGAACTGGCTCGTGGACCTGGTCATCGCGGAGCCCATGAGCTGGCCCTTGCTGGTGCTCCTCAACTGGTCGCTGGGGACCCGGGTGAGGATGCGCCTCTCGGATCGACTCCGGTTCCGGCCCCTCAAGCGGATCGAGGACGTGCTCCTCCAGGGGGGCATCTCCGCCACGGTTCTCACCATCACACAGCGGAACCGGGACTACGTGGACCGGTACAACCCGCCGGAGGTCATGGGGAGCCTCAACAAGGCCCGAGCAAAGGCCCTCCTCATGGCGGAGGGCGTCCCCGTTCCAGACAACTTCGCCCTCATCTCCACGAAGGAGGGGATGGACGAGGCTGTGGAAGTCTTCCTGCGGGCCCCGACCTTCGTCATCAAACCTGCCAGCGGCTACGGGGGCGAAGGAATCCTCGTAGTCCGTGGGCGGCAAGGAAAACTCTTTGTGACCTCCCAGGGCCTCTTGGGCCTGGACGACCTCGTGTCCCACCTCCGAAGCGTCCTGGAGGGAGACTACAACTTCGAGAAGGGGGACGAGGTCCTCATCGAGGCCCTGTTGACCCCCCACGAGTTCATCACCCCGTTCGCCCCGAAAGGGGTCCCCGACGTGCGGATCCTGTGCCTCCTGGGGCACCCGGTCATGGCCATGTTGCGTCTCCCGACCTTGGAGTCCCAGGGGAAGGCCAACCTTCACTTGGGGGCGGTCGGAGTGGGCGTCGAACTCGCCACGGGGACCGTTCGTTTTGGCACATGGAAGGGGGAGATCGTCGACCGGCACCCCGACACGGGGGCCCGGCTCACTGGATTTGAGGTGCCCTTCTGGGAACAGATCCTGGAGATCGCCGCCGAGGCCCAACAGCTCTCCGGACTCGGCTTCGCCGGCGTCGACGTGGTCCTTGACGCGCGGCATGGTCCCCTCGTCCTCGAGGTGAATCGACGCCCGGGCCTTGAAATTCAGAAGGCCAACGGCACCGGCCTCCTCCCGCGGCTCCGCACGATTGAGCGGCTGACCCGGAGGCAGGAGCCTGCACAGGTACGCGTCCTCAAGGCGATGGAACTGGATCGGTTGGGCTGGGTCACGCCGTCCGGTCGAGCCGAAGGGGAACAGGGAGACGACGGAACCCCTCCGGACGAGGAGTCGCTGCCCGTCGTTCCCGAGGTCGGGAGGTCGCATCGGTGACAGGCATGAATGACGCGGCCCGGCGCGTCCGGCGCCGGGTACGCTGGGAACGCACCAAGAAGGCCATCGTCATCTCTTCGTCCCTCACCGCGGCTGCCACCATTCTGGCGGTCCTCGCATCGACAGGCGTCCTTCAATTCCCGCTCACGGGACCGACCCTGTCGGAAGACTATGCGTGGATTGCGGGGCTTACCGGAACGGATCAATTGCGCACCCTGGGGTATGACGGAAATGGCGTTACCCTTTGCCTCGTTGACACGGGCATAGACCTCCTCCATCCGGACCTGGCACATGCCGAGCTGGTCGCGTGGAACGACCTAGTGAATCGCGAGCCTCTTCCCTACGACGACAGCGGCCATGGCACGGCGATGGCTGGACTCGTCATCGGGCAGGGCAACGTGCGAGGGATCGCCCCCGGGGTCTCCCTCATCGTCGCCAAAGCCTTGCGTGCCGACGGCACCGGCAGTTCGGACACGATCGGCCGGGCCATCCGGTACTGCATGGATCCTGACGGGGATGGCAACCTTCAGGAAGGAGCGGACATCATCTCCCTCTCCCTGGGCGCCCAGAAGACGCCCTTCGTGACCAATGCCGCGGCCCGAGCGGCCCGGAATGCCACCGAGGCCGGCATCTTCGTCGTGTCTTCGGCGGGGAACGATGGCCTCCAAGACGACGGGGACGTGGGGACACCCGCCAACGAACCCCTGGTCATCGCGGTGGGCTCGGTGGACCGCGACCTCGAGATCGCCCCCTTCAGCTCGAAGGGCAACAACAGCCCGCTGCAGAGCCCGCCCCGAGTGGACCCCAATCGAAAGCCCGAGTTCACACT
>JBHIDH010000129.1:0-2266 GCA_046759985.1 Thermoplasmata archaeon | reverse complement strand
AGACGCGGACCCCGCCCCCCTGGACGCCGATTTCGGACCACACCTGGTCGACCCCAATTCGCGCCAGCCCCCAGGTGAAGGAGCTGGTGGCTCCCGCGTCGGACGACGGCGAGCCGTCCACCAGCGAGACCTCAAAGTTGGGAAGGATTCTCTGTACCTGGGCCAACTTGGTGATTTCACCGATCTGACCCGCCAGGCCTTCCACCAGGAGGGCGTTAATGATCCAGAAGCGGTTCTTGGCGGTGAACCCGACATCCGCCAAAGCGGGTAGTACGTAGTCCTGGGAATCCGCCGCGGTTCGCAGCCGCTCGACAACCTTGTCTCTCTGGAACTTGACGTCCTCAAGGTCCGCTTGTTCGGCCAGTCGGAGGACCAATTCGACCTGAGTTTCATCGTCGAGTTCAACCAGCTTGGCAAGGAGCATTTCGTCCACCTTGCCCCACTGGACGGGGGAATCCGTCGCATCGTCCAGGACGGATCCGGTCGCGGCCCCCCCGGGAAGGAGGAAGAGGGTGCCCACGAGGACGATGAGAAACTGGGGACCTCTCATGAAAGCTGGGTTAATTGGTTCCTACTTAAGAGAATGTTAACGAATATCGTACTAACGAATATCATCCACGTAACGGCGGGTCGCCTGGGAGGGCTAGAGGCATGGAGCGAACCGTCCCCGCGGCACGCATGTCCCCATTCAAGTAGCATCTCGGACCTTCCTGGGCTGGTTGTCGTGCGGGGCGTAGCGGTGGTGGGGACCGGCCTGACCAAGTGGGGCGTAGGCATGCCCATATCGCTGCGGTTAAGTAGCATCCCCAACCTTCAATCCCTACCGTGCGGAAGGTCGCCGTGGTGGGGACCGGACTTACCCACTGGGGAGTCCGACGGGCCACCCTGAAGGAACTCGCCCAGGAGGCAGGCAAGGCCCTTTTCGACGACGTGGAGAACCTCCCCAAGGCGGAGGTCGACAGCCTGTTCGTCGGCAGCGCCCTGGCGGAGCGTCTCGCCTTCCAGAGCTACGTAGCCCCCATGGTGGCGGAGCAGCTCGGCATCCAACCCACGCGCATGCTGGTCCGGACGGAATTGGCCTGCGTGTCCGGCCAGTCGGCGATCAAGATGGCCTATATGGCCATCGCCACCGGCCTGAGCGACATCGCGGCCGTCGTGGGGGTGGAGAAGATGAACCTCCCAGACATGGCGGAGACCCAGGCCAGCATGGCGGCCGTGCTCGACCGGGAGTGGGAGGGCGTGGCCGGCATGACCGCCCCGCCGTACTTCGCCATGGTCGCGCAGCGCCACATGCACGAATATGGGACCACGCAGGAGCAGCTCGGCTTGGTCTCGGTGAAGAACCACCGTTTCTCCGCGACGAACCCGTACGCCCACTTCCCAAAGGAGGTCTCCCTGGACCAGGTCCTGAACGCGCCCATGATCTCCACCCCCCTACGCCTTCTGGATTGCTCGGGGATCACCGATGGGGCCGCGGCCGTGATCCTCACGACGGAGGAGCGGGCCCGCGAATTCACGGATACGCCCGTCCTGATCGAAGGTCTCGGACAGGCGGCCACGGGCAACTTGACGGTGAACCTCCCGAGCCTCACCGAATGGCCCCACATGCGCCGAGCCGTCCGTGACGCCCTCGACATGGCCGGGACCACCATCGGCGACATGAACCTGGCCGAGGTCCACGATTGCTTCAGCATCTCGGAGATCATCGAGTACGAGGAGCTGGGCCTCGCGAAAAAGGGGGAGGGCGGGCGATTCATCGAGGAGGGTCAATCGGACATCGGAGGGGAGCTGCCCACGAACACCCGCGGAGGCCTCCTCGGATGCGGCCACCCCTTGGGCGCCACGGGTGTAGCCCAGGTCATCGAGGTAACGCAGCAGTTCAAGGCGGAGGTCCCCCAGGACCGGTACGTGGGCGGGGAATGGGCCCTTTGCCACAACCTGAGCGGGAACGCAAACAACCACGGCGTCCTCGTGCTTCACCGGGCCTCGTGAGGGGGGACATGGGCAAGGCGGAGGCGGAGCGTAGGGTGCCCTACCTCTTGGACTTCTATCCGCTGCAAGGGGAGGAGCACACCCGTATCCACTCCTTCTTCGAGCACCTCCAAGAGGGTCGGCTGACCACCACCCGGTGCACGGCCTGCGGGGAGGTCCTCTGGCAGCCTCGCGTCGTCTGTCCCCATTGCAATGCCGACAAGATGGAGTGGATTGACCTGCCCCAGGAGGGTGAGATTTTCGCTTTCACCTCCGTCAAGGTCGGGGCCCCGCT
>JBHIDH010000128.1:0-2300 GCA_046759985.1 Thermoplasmata archaeon | reverse complement strand
ATCCAGCCAAGGGCGGCAAGGGGGATGAGGATGGCCAGGAGAATCGCGGACGCGACCAGGTTCAGGAGCGCAATCCTCCGCGTCTTGACGGCAATGTTCAGGGCGCGAACGACCTTCCGGAGGTCGTCCGACATGAGGGCGATGGGTGCGGTCTCCAGGGCCACATCGCTCCCTGCAGCCCCCATGGCGATGCCCACGTCGGCCGCGGCCAACGCGGGGGCGTCGTTCACTCCGTCCCCCACCATGACCACGTTCCCTCCTTCCGCTCGCAGCTCTTCCACCAGCGCCACCTTGTCCTCCGGCAGCAGGGAGGCGTGAAACCGAGGAATCGCCAGGGACTCGGCCATGGCCTGGGCGGTGTCTGGGTTGTCACCCGTCAGCATGACCACGTCCAAGCCCCGCGCTCGCAGGGCGGCGACGGTCCCGCGGGCCTCCTCCCGAGGGGTATCGGTCAGGCCGATGATACCAAGCACCTTGCCGTCGGCCACCACCACCGCCGTCGTCACGCCTCGGGCTTCCATCCGGGCGACCTCCTCTTCTACGTCTTTCAGGTTCGCCAGACCGTCCTCCGTGGAAAGCTCCAGATTCCCCACGAGGACCTTCCTCCCATTCACGGTGCCCTCGACCCCCCTGCCAGGGTGGTTGCGGAAGTCCGTCACCGGGAGGATAGCGAGGCCCCGGGCCTTGGCCTCTGCCACGATGGCCTCCGCGAGGGGATGGGCGGAAAGGGCATCCAAACTCGCCGCGAGGCGGAGGACCTCCGTCGTCGTTGCCCCGTCGAGCGGCCCGACTGTCACGACACGCGGGAGACCCAGGGTGAACGTACCCGTCTTGTCGAAGGCCATCACCCGAGCGCGGGCCAGATCCTCCAGATGAACGCCGCCCTTTACCAAGATACCGTCCTTGGCAGCACGCGCGATGGCCGCGAAGAAGGTCACGGGGACCGAGAGGGCCAGGGCGCAAGGCGCCGCCGCGACCAGAATGGCAACCGCCCTCAGGAACCAGAAGGAGGGGTCCTGGAATACCACGGAGGGCACGAGGGCCACGGCCACGAAGCTGCCGAGGACGACAGGGCTGTACGCATTTCCGAATCTCTCCACCAGATGCTGGGCCCTTCCTCGCCGCTCCTGGGCTTGCTCGACGAGGTCGATGATTCGGGAAACGGTGTTCTCCGCAAAGGGCTTGGTCGCCTCGACGACGAGCGCCCCGTCTACGTTCAGTGCCCCCGCCAGGACGGTGTCTCCGGGGGCCTTCCCTCGGGGCGTCGATTCTCCTGTGATGATGGCCTCCACGGCCGAAGACCTCCCGCTCTTCACGAGTCCGTCCGTGGGGTACGTCTCGCCCGGACGGACCCGGAAGAGATCGCCCGGTCGCAGCGTCTCGACGGCGACCTCCTCCTCCTGACCGTCGCGTAGGAGGTGAGCCGTCCTCGGTAGAACCTTCATGAGGTCGTTGATGGCGTGGCGTGTCCGGTCTACCACGTGGTCCTCGATGGCCTCGGTGAGGGAATAGAGGAAGACGAGGGTGGCGGCTTCCCAGAGCGCCCCGAGGAGGGCCGCCCCCACGGCCGCCACGGTCATCAGGAGCTTGATTCCCACCCTGCGCCTCGCATAAAGCAGACGCATTCCCTCCTGCGCGAAGTAGAAGGCCCCCACCGGCACGGCGAGGACGAGCAGCGCGTCGCCCACGATGCGGCCGGGAAACGCGAGATTCACCAGCAGCCCGAGGCCCAGGAGGACGCCCGAGGTGATCGAAACGGCCACGCGCGGAGACGCCCAGAACGGGTGTTCCTCCGCCGCGTGGACCCGCACGGAATCGTCCATCCCTCGGAATGAGGATTGGGACGACTATCAGGCCTGCGCTAAGCTTGCGTCGCTTTGTTAATAAGGACCCATCCTCAGACCAGGCAGTTGCAGACGCGCACGTCGCGCAGGGAGGCGAGATCCTTGGCCAATTCCTCCGCCGTGTTGCCCTCCGACAGGAGGACTAGCTGGTCGACGCACCTGCCGTCAAAGTGGGAGTGGGCCGAGTTATGGATGGCAGGACGGAAGCGGTGCAGGACATCGGAGACGGCGTCCTTGCGGTCTTCGTCGTACAGGACGGACATCAAGAAATGGCGTCCGTGGGCCGCGGAGTGAATCCACTGGTGGTCCTGCATGAAGCGATGAATCGCCTCGCGGAGGGCGTCGGAGCGGCTGGAGTAGCCCATTTCCTCCACCACGCTGTCGAATTCTCGAAGCTGCTGCGCTGGGAGGGAGACACTTACAACCAGCATGGTGATCGGGTGATTGAGAGGGGCC
>JBHIDH010000127.1:0-2313 GCA_046759985.1 Thermoplasmata archaeon | reverse complement strand
GCCACCCATCCGGTCTCGGCTAAGTTCCTCACCTCGGTCGAGGGGGCGTTGGAGGGATTCCTTAAGTATCAAGAGCAGGTGGCGATTGGCCTGATAGAGGGAACGCTCTTCCTGGAGGGAGTGCCCATGACGGGCTCGAGAGAGCTCTTCGGCGGATTTGTCGAACGGCTCCAGGCCCGGGAGGTGGGAGGCCTCATCTTCCGCCGGGGGGTGACCGGCCCGGAGGCCCGGCTCTTCATCGAGGCGCTCTCGACTGATGCCGCCGTCATCAAGGAGGCCGGTGGCATGAAAGAGATCCTGGCCCAGAAAGGCGTCAAGCACATCGCCGTCTTCCACCCCGGGGAGACCGGGAAAGCGGAGGAGGAAGTCGAAGAGGGGATTGAGAAGAGGCAGGCGAAGATCCTCTACCAGCGGGGCCTTACGGTGCTCAAGAACATCATGCAGGCGGCCCGGGTGGGGAAGATTCCGTCCAACGAAGCCTTCCCGCCGATGGTCAAGTCCATGGTGGACGGGATCTTCGAACATAAGGACGCCCTCCTCGCCCTGACGATGATCAAAAGCTACGACGAGTACCTGTTCACCCACTCTATAAACGTGGGGATCCTCTCCACCGCCTTGGGGCACTTCCTGGGATTAGCAAAGGAGACCCTCTTCGAGCTGGCCTTAGGGGCTTTTTTGCACGACCTGGGGAAAGTCAACTGGCCGGACGACTTGTTACTGAAGCCGCGGGGGCTCTCCGACGAGGAGTGGGCGTACGTGAAGCGGCACCCCATCGACGGGGTGGGGATCGTGGAGAAGATGGGGAACACCAATCCGGTCACGCTCGCCGCGATCGGGGAGCACCACATCGGGTTCGATCGACGCGGCTACCCCTCCCCGGACCCAGCGAGGGAGCCGACTTTTTTGAGCGCCATCGTCACCATCGCCGATGCCTACGACGCCATGACAACCACTAGGCCTTACCGGGACGCCATGGAGCCGACCGAGGCCATCAAACGGCTGCGTGCGGGGGCCGGAACGCAATTCGACCCGGAACTGCTGGAGAACTTTGTCAGGATGCTGGGGATCTACCCGGTGGGGACCGCAGTCCGCCTGAGCACGGGGGAGCTGGCCGTCGTCATCAGACCGAACCCCGACGACAGCGCCCGTCCGATCGTCAAGCTCCTCATCGACCGCGCCGGGAAGAAGCTCGAAAGCGAAGTGGACCTGACGGAGAAGGACGAAACCAGCGGGACCTTCAAGCGCTTCATTCTGCTGCCGGTTGATCCCGCCACGCTGAACATCGATTTGGCCCCACACCTCGGCTAGCGAGGCGTCCACAGCACACGCTCCGCGGTTGACGACTCCTAGAGTCCACCCGCTCGCAAGCTGTGGACCGTCTACCGCCAAGCTAGGAGGGGAGTTCCAACTCACTCACGGCGCGGGCGGCCTTCTGGCGGATGGACGGATTCGGATCTTGAAGAAGCTTGAGCAGAGGATCCTTGGCCCTGATCGCTCCGAGCCGGCCCAGGGCCTCAATGGCTTTTCCGCGGAGCTCGTCCTCCTGACCTTCCAGCAAGGACAGCATCACCTCGACGAGTCGTCGGTCCCTGAACTTCTCCAAGGCCTCTAGCGCCAAGACTCTCACATCGAGGCTTGGATCCTTCAACGCCTCTAACAGGGAGTCGATGGCCCGCTCGTCCCAGGAAGCCATTGCCCGAACGGCGGCCGCCCGGATATCGACTTCCGGGGATGTCAGGGCGCTGACAACGGCTGCCATGGCCCGCTCGTCGCGAAGGGTGCCTAACGCATAGACGGCCCTGAGCTGCTGGCCTTTCTCCCCCTTCTCCAGGGTCTCTTTGATGTGCTCGATCGCCTCTAAGCTCTCGAGCCGCTCCAGGCCCTCGGCGGCGGCCCGGCGCACGTCGTCACTCTGGTCGTTGAGCAACGCGGTTAAAACGGCTCTGACTTCCTCCCTGGTGCTTGGCATGGCGTCCTCCCTGGGCGTCACCGCTGCTTGAACGTAGCCTAAGAACTTGGCTTTCCACTCTGCGGCGGGAGCAAGTCACCCTGGAGCCTCCCCCGTTTGCCACGAGCTTCCGTATCGTGGGAAATAGACCCCGCCTGGGTCGGATGCCAGGGAAGCCCGCTGGCGTTTCCTCCGGAACTCTACCAGCGCCAGGTTACACGCGTCAAGGTCGCCTCCCGGGGGCAGGATTTGAAGGAGCAAGCCTTCAAAACTTGACAGTCCACCCCTGCTCTCGCCTAGACTGTCGCTAAGTTCCTGAGGGCGTTCCTCGAGTACTGCCGGAGCGCAAGAGGGAGAAAGTATTG
>JBHIDH010000126.1:0-2343 GCA_046759985.1 Thermoplasmata archaeon | reverse complement strand
GTGTAGTCTCCCATCTATGTTAGACCTTCTATATAAGAATGGCGAGTCCTCATCCGGGGAGGGACGCGGCGCCCCCCCCCCGTCTCGGCCGACGCACCTTCGCTTTGGACCGGACCGGGGGCCCTCCGACCTCTCCCCGCGCAACGGGGCCTGGAAGGCATCCGGCCTGCCCGGTCAAGCGGGGGCCATGGTTCCCGCGGGGGATGGCGCCCGATACACCCACCGTCCGCTCCAGGGCCTCCTCCAAGGATGCGGCGGGTCGCGAAAGCACGAGGCGCGGAAGGACCCTCCTGCGCACCGTGGCGGGTTTCAGGTCTTCCGCAGGAGGGGAGGACACGACCGTTCTGCGTGGAGTAGACCCTTAGGAATTCCCACGGAGGCCGGGGGCGAAGCAAGGTTCTTAGAACGGAGGCCCTTGGAGAGGGGTGTGATGAACCTCCTCGTCGAGGCGGCTGAGGCCGCGGAACAAGCCGTCCTTTCGGTGGACCCCGCCGAGTGGGCACAGCAGGTGGGCATCGGGCCCGATGGGAGTCCCACCTCGGTCATCGATCGGGCCGCGGATGAGGCCGTGAAGGAGGTCCTTCAGGCCTCGGATCAGGACCTGAACTACGTGAGCGAGGAGTCGGAAGCCGAGGATCGAGGCGGGGAGTGGACGATTGTCGTCGATCCGGTGGACGGGACCTACAACGCCACGGGGGGCCTGCCCGATTACTCCGTCTCCCTCGCCATCTGCAGGAATGACCTACTGGGCGCTCAGTGGGGCCTCGTGAGGAACCTCGCCAATGGGTGGACGTACCAAGGAGAAAAGGGGAAGGGGGCCTCCTTGAACGACAAGCCCATCTGGGTTTCTCCCTACGACCCGCGACGGTCCCTCTTCTCCCTCTACCTTGGGGACCGGGCGAGCCCGAAGGCGTTCGAGCTGGCCCGGCAGTGTCGGCGGGTGCGGAACCTGGGAGCCGCCTCGCTGGACATGTGCTTAGTGGCCTCAGGGGCGGCCGACCTGTACTACATGGAGACCACGGCTCGCCAGCTGGAACTCCGGGTCACGGACATCGCCGCTTCGTCCCTCATCCTGCGGGAGGCGGGCGGCGAGGTTTACGGCCTGGCCGGAGATCCGCTGAACATGCCCTTGGACCCCCGCGCGCGCTCCAACCTCTTCGCCATTGGCGACCCACGCCTCCTGGAGGTGGTCCTCTGAGGTTCGGTGTCACGGCGAATCCGCAATCCTCTCGAGCGGTCGAAGGGACCCGCGCCGTGGTGGAAACCCTCCGCGACGAGCACAAGGTCCTCATCGAGGAGAACTTGGCCCAGGTCCTGGGGGAGGAAGGGGCGTCCCTGGATACCATGAACATCGACATCCTCGTGACCGTGGGGGGGGACGGGACGATCCTCCGCGCCCTGCAGCTCGGGGATTTCCAGATCCTGGGGGTAAACATCAGTCGTGTTGGCTTCCTCACGGAGGTGAGCCTGGACACGGTGGGGGAGGCGCTGCGCAAGCTCGCCGAGGGGGACTTCACCATCGAGGAGCGAATGAAGCTCCGGGTCGAGGCCGACGGCGTGCGGAAGCCCGACTGCACGAACGAGGCCGTGATTCACACCGCCAACCTCGCGAAGGTTCGACGCTTTCGGGTCACCATCGACGGGGAGCCCGCATCGCGGGTGGAAGGAGACGGAATCATCGTGGCGACCCCCACGGGCTCGACGGCCTACTCCCTCTCTGCGGGGGGACCTGTCGTGGACCCCCGCGTACAGGCTTTCGTTGTGACCGCCCTGGCCCCGTTTCGACAGACCCTTCGGCCCACGGTGGTGCCCGCGGAGGCCCACATTGAGGTCCAGCTCGCGGGACCCGGATCCTCCGTCCTCGTCCTCGATGGCCAACAGGAAGAGGAGCTCGGGGCCCGCGCCCGGGTGGACTTCACCGTCGCCGAACGGAAGGCCCGCTTCGTCCGATTCGCCAGCGACTTCTATAGCCGCGTCCAGGAGAAGCTCATGGAGGGCCCCGGCCCGTGAGCCGCGCGACGGCTATTCGCCGCGAAACCCTCGATATGGTCCTGGAAGCCTCGCGGGACAGCTACCCGATGGAGTTCGGGGCCATCCTCCGCGCCGAGGAGGGCGTGGTCTCGGAGCTCCTCCTGGTCCCGGGAACCATCGGCGGCCAGTCCCATGCCATTTTCCACCTCCACAACCTTCCCGTCGACTTCACGGTGGTCGGGACGGTCCACTCCCACCCGAGCCCCGACCCACGACCCTCCCGGCAGGACCTGGAGTTCTTCCAACGGATCGGGTATCTCCACATCATCGCGGCCCACCCCTACGACGATGCCTCCTGGCGGGCCTGGGACC
>JBHIDH010000125.1:0-2393 GCA_046759985.1 Thermoplasmata archaeon | reverse complement strand
GCCGCCGATGTCGGGCGCCTGGTAGAGATCCCGATGCCACTCGGTGAGCTCCACCCACAACGCCCGACACGCATCGCGGTCCCCCGGCGCGTATCCCCGGACGAGCGCCGGTCCCCCCGCCCTCTTGGCGTCCATGCGCGGGGCAACCGACCCGTGTGGAAAAACCCATCCCGGGCCGAGGGGTCGGGGCGCGCGTCCCCCGGCGACGCGAAACGGCGGTCTCGCATCACGACCGGGCCTGCAGGAGGTCTTCCGCCCGCCCGAACTCCAGGACCCCCAACTTCTCGTCCAACCCGTAGAGCTGCGAGCCGAGGACGGCCTTGCGGGTCACCATGGGGGAGAGGTAGGGCCCCCGCAGCACGTCGGAGCCGTGGGCCAACGGGCTGAAGGCGGGGAGGATGATGAGGTCCCGGCTCACGATGAAGCACGGGAGGTTGAGGGAAGCGCCGATGGTGTCCTTCAACCGGAGGGCGGGGTGCTCGTGGCCCATGATCAGGCCGTCGGGGGCCTCCACCGGCTCGTGGCCGTGGGCCACGGCGAACCGGCCCAGTCGATGGGACGGCCGGTGGAGCTCCAGGCCCTTCCGGTGCAGGATGCTCGGCAGGAAGTTGTCGTGGTTCCCGCGGATCAGAACGGGTTCCACCTTCCCCTCGAGGAAATCCAGGACGTCCAGGACCTCCCTCCACTCCTCCCGGAGGTTGCGGGAGAACTCGTGCTTGAAGTCGCCCGCCACCACGAGCTTCTCGGGGGCGTAGCGGTCCAGGAGGTGGCCCAGCCGCTCGATCATGTGCTGCTTCTGGAACCGCGGCAGGGAGACCCCCTGCTGCCGGAGGGCGCCCTCGTACCCCAGGTGCAGATCGGAGATGACCAAGGCCTTCTCCCGCTCCAGGTAGAGGGCGAAATCTCGGGTCGCAGTGACCCCCGGCAGGACCCGGACCTCGTCCACGCCCGTCCAACGGCCGGTCCGCTATTAGCGTTAGTCCCGCGACCGCCGGCGCACGATGTAGTTCTTGAACTCCTCCGGGCCGACGGAGAGCCGGAGGGTGTCCCGCACCTCCCCCACCATCCGGATGGGGACCTTGGCCTTGCACGAGCCAAAAATGGTCATGGGGTAACCCATGTCGTCCGCCGCCCGCCGGCGGATGTCCACGATGACGTCGGAGACCCGCCAACGGGCCCTGTCGATGGCCAGGTCCTCCGCGTCCCCGAAGGCGTAGTCCTCCTCCCCCAGCACCCGGCGGCCCAGGAGGGACTGGGCCTCCACCCCCACCCCCCGCTCCCGGAGGTGGTCGGGCACCTCGTCCAGCTTCCGCTTCAGGACGAGGTTGTCGCTCAGGGAGGCGACCTCGGACGGTTCCACGAAGACCCGGGGGCTTCCGAGGAGGGGCTTCCGGATCTCCATGCGGGCCGCCACCTCGCGGCCCAGGAGGATGGAGAGGCGGGGGACCTTCCACGCATCGTCCACGAGGGGGGATCCGAGCTTCCCGAGGACCCGGGCGTCCCGGGTGATGACGGTCCTGTTCAGGAGGTCCTTGGCGGAGGTCACGGGGCGGGGGGAGGAGGCGTGCGTGTGGATATAAAGCCTGTCGACCTAGGCCCGGGCGGTAGCGTGCGCCTGGCCCTGATCTCCGATGTGCATAGCAACCTCCCGGCCTTGGAGGCGGTCCTCGCGGCGGCGGAGGAGGCGGGGGCGGACCGGGTCTTCCACGCGGGTGACGTGGTCGGGTACAACCCCTACCCTATGGAGGTCGTCCGGCTCCTGCAATCCGAGGGGGTGCGATCCATCCAGGGGAACCACGACCGGGCGGCCGTGAGCGGGGACGCCTCCTGGTTCAACCCCTACGCGGCGCGGGCCATCGACTGGACCCGGAGCCAGCTGGACAAGTCCGCGGAGCGATTCCTCGCCGGCCTGCCCCTCGAGCTCGATGCGAACCTGGCGGACACGCGCCTTCGGCTGGTGCATGGGAGTCCGGCGGACCCGGACGAGTACGTGTTCCCCCATCAGGCCGACGGGAGCCTCCTGAAGCTGGCGGGGACCGAGGTCCTCATCATGGGGCACACGCACATCCCGTTCGTGCGGGAGGGGGAGGAAGGCCTGATCCTGAACCCCGGGAGCGTCGGCCAGCCCCGGGATGGCGACCCCCGGGCCTCCTGGGCCCTCCTGGACCTGCCCAAAAGGCGCGTCGCGCTGCGAAGGACCCCGTACGATGTGCAGGCGGTCCACGACGAGATTCTGGCGCGCGACCTGCCCGCCTTCCTCGCCGAGCGACTCCTCGTCGGCCAGTAGCCATCGCCTCTCGCAAGACGGACGCTTTTTAGCCCCCCCGGGATTGCCCATCGAGGGCCGATAGATCAGCCTGGAAGATCGCGGGCTTTGCAAGCCCGAAGTCGCG
>JBHIDH010000124.1:0-2419 GCA_046759985.1 Thermoplasmata archaeon | reverse complement strand
CGCGACGGACACCGAGGGGGACGTCGATCTCACGCCGGCCGCCGACACTCTGACGATGACCGCGTCGCCTATCGAACGGGTGGAACTCTGGTACGCTCGAGAGGGTGGGGCCGCCGTTCTCCATGGCGTGGATGTGGAGGAGCCTTGGTCCTGGGCCTTCGATGCCGCCGTGTTGGAAGGCGACGGGACGTACGGCTTCTACACGCGGTCCTACGACAAGGCGGGCAACTCCGAGGACCCTCCCGCCGAGGTGGACACCGTCACCCTGGTGGATACGTTGGCGCCGCTCCTGGTCATTGCGGACCTAGGGAGCGGTTGGCTCGTTGACGCCGCCCCCCGGGTCGAATGGCAGATGGAGGACGCGACCTCGGGGATCGCCTCGGTGTCCGTCCGGCTGGACAGAGGGCCTTGGATCGACGTGGACATGAACACCTCCTACACCTTTCAGGAGGTGCCGGAGGGCGTCCACTCCGTCGCCGTCCGGGCGACGGACCGAGCTGGCCTGTCGCGAGAGGTCACCACGGAGCTGCGGCTGGATCGGACACCGCCCCTGGTTGCCATCCACGCCCCCGGTCCGGACGCCGTCGTGGCCGCCCCGGCCTTTGGCGTGGCCTGGGACGGCGTCGATGCGACGTCCGGGATTGCCCGGTTTGAGGTGAGGCTCGACAACGGAACTCCCGAGGCTATGGGGTTAAACACCTCCCACACCTTCTCGGGGGTGGCCGAAGGGACGCACACCGTGTATGTGGTCGCCTACGACCTGGCAGGAAATCGGGCGGAGACGAACGTGACGTTCAGCGTCCGTGCGGATGTGTTGCGTCTATTCCTGACGGGGCCCTTCGTCTGGATCCTCGTAGTGGGCGTGATCGCAGGGCCGTTGGCCTTCATCCTCCTCAAGAGGCGGGGGAGACGGCGTTGACCCGTCCTTGTACTAGCCCTCTCCCGGACCGGTGAACGAGATTCCATGTGCGTGGGGCCACTCATAAACGGGCGGACATCAACTTCCTGAGGAAGCTTGGGGTTGCGTGGACAGGGAGCGATGCGAGGGCCAGGATTCGAACCTGGGAACCCCTATGGGAACAGATCTTGAGTCTGTCGCCGTTGGCCTGGCTTGGCTACCCTCGCGTGGGGAGAGGAGAGTCGGAAAATGATAAAAGGATAGCTCACGCGGGCGCTGGGCCTGGGCCGCGAGGATCCCCGCAGCCTCAGGCGGCGAGAAGGGTGTCGAGGACTTCCGCCAGATTGGGACTCCCTATCTCCTGCAGTTCGTAGGTGACGTGCAGGAGGGGTTTGGTGACATGCAACACGCGTCTCAGATCCACCGGGGTCCCGCTCAGGACGAGCTCGGCGTCGGCGGCATTGATGGTCTCCTCCAGCTCTTGAATCTGCTCGGGATCGTACCCCATGGCCGGCAGGACCTCCTTGAGGTGCGAGTACTTCCGGAAGGCCTCCCGAATCGTGCCGACGGCATAGGGGCGGGGATCGACAATCTCGGAGGCGCCGAACTGGCGGGCGGCCAGCCAGGCGGCCCCATAGGGCATGTCGCCGTGGGTAATCGACGGCCCGTCTTCCACCGCGAGGACACGCTTGCCGCGAATCACGTCGGACTCGTCGACGGAGATGGGGGAGGCGGCCTTAATCACCTGGGCATCCGGGTTGACGCGCCGTGCGTTCGCGATCACCGTTTCCACGTCCTCCCGGTCCGCCGTCTTCACCTTGTTCACGATGACGACGTCGGCCCTTCGGAGGTTGGCCTCCCCGGGGTAGAATCCCAGCTCGTCCCCCGGGCGGTGCGGGTCCACGAGGACGATGTGGAGATCGGGCCGGTAGAAGGGAAGATCGTTGTTCCCCCCGTCCCACAGGAGGACGTCCGCTTCCTCCTGGGCCCGGCTTAGGATCGCGCCATAGTCGACGCCCGCGTACACGACGATGCCTCGCTTGAGATGGGGTTCGAACTCCTCCCGCTCTTCGAGGGTCGGCTCGTACTGATCCAGGTCATCGAAGGAGGCAAATCGCTGAACGGCCTGGCTGGCCAGATCGCCGTACGGCATTGGATGGCGAACGATCACGACCCTCCGGCCCCGGTCCTGGAGAAGGGAAGAGACGCGTCGCGAGGTCTGGCTCTTCCCGGCCCCCGTCCGCACGGCCGTGACCGCGACAACGGGAATCTTCGCCCGCAGCATGGTCCGATCGGGGCCCATGAGGAGAAAGTCCGCCCCCGCCGCGTGCACGATGGCAGACCGGTGGCCCAGGTAGTCGTACGAGATGTCACTGTAGGCGAATACGACGAGGTCGACGCCCTGCTCCCGGATGAGGGTCGGGAGCTCCTCCTCGCCGTGAATCGGGATGCCCTCGGGGTAGAGCCGTCCCGCTAGGCTGGCCGGATACCGCCTTCCCTCGATGTTCGGGATCTGGGTGG
>JBHIDH010000123.1:0-2434 GCA_046759985.1 Thermoplasmata archaeon | reverse complement strand
AGCGATACCACCGCTGGGCCGCCCGGTTCTACACCGCCCAAGGGGAGTTGGGGGACCTCGTGGCCGCCCAGTTCCATCACCTCCAGGCGGGCAGCCCCTCGAACGCCGCTCGGTCTGCGATCCGCCACGGTCGTGCGATCATTGCCGGCGGATTCCTCGAGGAGTTTGACCGGATTCTCGAGGCGTTGCTGCGGGAATCTCTGAACCCTCAGTCGGCTGCTCAGATTCGTCTCCTCTCGGCCCGCATCCTCTATGTTCGCGGGGACTGGAAGGACGCCGAAACCATGTATCGCCGGGTCGAGCGGGAGGCGACGCAGCACGGAGCCACCCACGTCCTGGCTGAGGCCCTTCGGCTGCGAGGCGAACTCCTCCTGAACCGCGGCGACTACACGAAGGCGGAGGAGGTACTCGGCAAGAGCCTGAAGCTATACGCCAAGGCGAAGGACCGCAACGGGCAAGCTGCGATCCACTACTCCATCGGCTTCATTCGGAACCGAAGAAGCGAGCTCATGGAGGCCTATCGATCCTTCCGGCGCGGAATGCGGCTGCTGGAAGCGGATGGGGACCCGGCCATGAGGGCGAGGATCCTCTATGGCTTCGGCGTGAACTACGGGCAGCGTGGCAACTACAAGAAGTCCGTGTCGTACAAGCTCCGCGCCAGGGACATCCTGGAAGAGCTGCGGGACCTGCGTTGGCTGGCGAAGGTGTACACAGGGCTGGGTACGAGTTACGCCGAGATGGGGGACCGGAAGCAGGCCCGGAGGTTCTTCGAGAAGGCCATCGAGTACGCACGCCTCATCGGGGACCAGCGGATTCTCGCCTACGCACTCCAGAACTCGACCGGCGAGCACATCGAGAGCGGGGATCTCGACGGTGCGGAAGAACTCAGTCGTGAGGCCACCTTCATCTTCCGCAGGATTGGGGAAGAGAGGAAGATTGGCTGGTCCCACCTCCACGAGGGGTCCATTGCGTACCTCAGAGGGAGAGAGAAGGAAGCCGAGCAGGCGTGGCAGACGGGACTCGACCTTCTGAGGGGCCTCAAGGACACGAGAGGAGTAGCCCTCTTCCAGCTAACCATCGCGGGCGACTACTTCGAGCATGGGGACCTCGTCAACGGCGAACGGTATCTCGAGGGGGCCGAAAGGGCCGCGAAGAGGATTGACAGCGAGGGCGTCCTCTATCGCGTGCGGGAGGAACGGACGAGGTTCGAGGCGATTCGCCGGGGAGAACCCGTCCCCAAGGGACGGGGCGTTCCTGGTTCGGGCTCAAGATGATTCGAGCCCAGATGAAGCCAAGCGTCGGCTAGTTCGGGTCGTCGTAGGGCCTGGGGCCTGCCATAGCTTCTCACCTCCAGGCCCCCTGTTCTAAGCGGACCCTCTTCTATGTTTCATGAACAATTCCGATTTTGAAGGCGGCCCCGCTCGAACCTTAATAGCGCTGGGCAGGATGTGAGACCGTTGTTCGAGGTCACCGAACGGTCGGGCCTGGCCCGGCGAGGCGTCTTGCATACCTCAGAGGGTGCCGTTCCCACACCGAATCTACTCCTCCTCGGAGAGGAGGACCTGAAGCCCGGATCGTGGATTGCCGAACTTCTCGAGAAGGAGGAAGGATGGAAAGCCCTCTCCTTTGCCCTGGTCTCTCGAGAGAACGGCGAGGGTCCCCCTCCCCTCGCCAAACCCCTTTCCCTCCCGGATCTGGAGATGCCCGCGCCGGAGGAGGCGGGGGGCGTGGCCTTTCTCTCGGATCCGCGGGAGGCCGGCAAGGTGGACCGGGAGATCGTCGCCCTGCAGAACACGGTGGAGTTCCTCCGGTTTCCCCGGCGTTTCGCGACGACCATGGCCGAGCTCCGACGTGAGGCGGGGTATCAACGCGCGATATACACCCCGCTGCTCGCAACGCCCGCCAACCTCCCTCTGCTGGTCCTCCTGGGCGTCGATTTCATCGATACGCTCCGCGTTCAATATGACACCGTCAAGGGCCGCTTCCACTCGCTGGACGGCACCCTCCCTGTCGAGGAGTTGGAGGAATGGCCCTGTTTGTGCCCCGCGTGCGAGCGGGGCGACCTCGGGGAGCACAACCTCCGGCAGATGCTGGCGGAGGTCCGCCGCGTCCGATTGGCCATCCACCGAGGGAGGCTCCGTGAACTCGTCGAGCGGCGCCTCGCCAGCGACCCTTGGATGACCGCTGTCCTCCGAGAACTGGACCTTCGCTTGTACGCGTGGCAGGAGCTGCACGCCCCTGTCACCGGGGCCCCGCTCAAGGCCTACTCGTCCGCCTCCCTCACACGCCCCGAGGTGAGGCGGTTTCGGCACAGGCTTGGGGAGCGCTATCGTCGCCCCCCCTCCGCCCGGACTCTGCTCCTCCTTCCCTGCTCCGCCCGGAAACCGTACTCGACCTCCCGATCCCACCGCCTCTTTCGTGGTGTGATTCGGGC
>JBHIDH010000122.1:0-2455 GCA_046759985.1 Thermoplasmata archaeon | reverse complement strand
GGCATCGCCTCCCACCTCGGCGTCGAAGGGCGCGTGGACGTGGAGATGGGGACCTTCTCCAAGGCCTTCGGGGTCATGGGCGGGTACGTCGCGGGGAGTCAGGACCTCCGCAACTTCGCCCTGAACAAGTCCCGCACCTGGCTCCTCTCCGCCTCCCATCCCCCGGCCGTGACCGCGGCCTGCATTGCCGCCATCGACGTCCTGGAGACGGAACTGCAGTGGGTCCGACAGCTCTGGGACAACACCCTCTACTTCAAGAAGGCCCTGAAAGGGATGGGGTTCGACACGGGGATTAGCAGGACCCCCATCACCCCCGTCATCGTGGGGGAGAGCTCCTCGGCCAAGGCGCTGAGTGACCGCCTGTTGAGGGAGGGGATCTTCGCCCTCCCCATCGTCTTCCCGATGGTGGCCCGGGACAAGGCCCGCATCCGGACCATCATGAATGCGGCGTTGACACGGGAAGACTTGGATCGGGCCCTGGGGGCCTTTGAGACGGCCGGGAAGGACCTGGATATCCTCTGAAAGAGAGGTCAAAGGCCTACGCCCTTTGCGCGGACATGGACGAACATCTGCGGGCCAACCGACGGTACTGGGATGCCCTCGTCCCTTACCATGCCGCGTCGGCGTTCTACGACTTGGAGGGTTTCAAAGCAGGCCGCATCACGCTACAGCCTTTGGAGCGCGAGGAGGTGGGCCCGGTGGAGGGCAAGAGCCTCCTCCACATGCAGTGCCACTTCGGACTGGACACCCTGTCGTGGGCCCGGCTGGGGGCCCGGGTTACGGGCGTTGACTTCTCCGAGCGGGCCATCGCGTTGGGCCGGGAGCTCCAGGAGGAAGTCGGCCTGGAGGCCACTTTCCTCTGCGTTAACGTCTACGATCTGCCGCAGGTCCTCCAAGAGGATTTTGACATTGTCTTCACCTCCTACGGCGTCCTCCTCTGGCTTCCCGATGTACCCCGCTGGGCGGAGGTCGTGGCCCGCTTCGTGAAACCCGGGGGCTTCTTCTACCTGGTGGAGGACCACCCCTTCGCCCTGATGTTGGAGAACGAGGGCGACACGAAAGGCCTGGAGATTGCCTATCCGTACTTCCCGCCCCAAGAGCCCCTTCGGTTCGAGTACCCTGGGAGCTACGCAGACCCGGAGGCCGACGTCCTAACGCCGAGTTACGAGTGGCACCACAGCCTCGGCGAGATCGTCACTTCCCTCCTCCAAGCGGGACTTCGCCTGGAGTTCCTCCACGAGTTTCCGTTTGCCTCGTGGCGCCGCTTCCCCGGGATGGAACGGGACGACGCTGGCCGGTGGTGGTTGCAGGGCGTGAAGGAGGATCTTCCCCTCACCTTCTCCCTCCGCGCCAGGAAGGAAGCCCCGCGGTAGCGGAGACGAGGGCGCGTGCGCTGCTCATTCCTCCACGAGGGCGGCGTTGACGGCCCCCGTCTTCCCGGGCGGGAGGGGAAACCCGATAAATAGGGGGGTCGTCTCCAGGCTGTCATGCTCACCGCGCGGGTGGAGGTCCGGCTGAAGCACGGGGTGGCCGACCCCGAGGGGGACAACACCCTGAAAGCCCTCAACCTCCTGGGCTTTCACGAGGTCTCCGCCGTCCGATCGATCCGGACCTTTGAGGTGGTCCTCCAGACGGAGGACGAGGCCCGTGCAAAGGAAGACCTGGAGGCGATGTGCAAGCGACTCCTCGCCAACCCCGTCATCCACGACTACTCCTTTCGGCTGGTTCCTCGGAAAGCGGTCGAGACCCTGTGAGGTCGTGCCCTCGATGATGCCCGCCTTCAGAAGGTTAATTAGGCCGCCCGATTGTGGAAGTGAGGCACCCCGGTGAGCGACCTGATTCGGCGGGCGAAGGCTCCTTTCCCCCTCTACCGCATCGACCTTTTGGAGGCCGAGGACGAGGAGCTGGCGCGGATCAGCAAGGACCTCGGCCTGGCCCTCAGCGGGGAGGAGATGCGGAGGGCCCAGGCGTACTTCCGCGCGCAAGGACGCCCCCCAACGGACGCCGAGCTCCAGTCCTTGGGGCAGGCCTGGTCCGAACACTGCTGCTACAAGTCCTCCAAGCCGTTCCTCCGGGAGTTTCTCTTCGGCATCCAAGCCCCCTCCGTCCTGCTGAAGGGGGACGCGGGGGTGGTGGAGTTTGACGAGGACCACGCCTACGCCTTGCGCATCGAGAGCCACAACCATCCGAGTGCGGTGGAGCCCTACGGCGGGGCGGCGACGGGGATCGGTGGCATCCTCCGGGACGTGCTGTGTATGGGAGCGAAGCCCATCGCCCTGGTGGACCCCCTCCACTTTGGGCCTCTCGACCTCCCGGACGAGGCCCTGCCAGCGGGTGTGAAGCACCCACGGTACCTCTTCGGGGGGGTGGTCGCCGGCATCCGGGACTACGGCAACCGCGTCGGCGTCCCCACGGTCGCCGGCTCCGTCTTCTTCGACGAGGGGTACACGGGCAA
>JBHIDH010000121.1:0-2463 GCA_046759985.1 Thermoplasmata archaeon | reverse complement strand
ACCCCCAGGAGCGGGAAGACAATCTGAACGAGGAAGAGGACCGCCGCCGCGCCGAGGACGATAACCCCCACGTAGTTCTGGACCTGCCCCGTCTGCCCCCTTCGGAGAGTCCAGCCTCCCCGGAAGGTGCTGAGGCTGATGCTGTTCACCACGCCGTCTATCGCCCGGCGGTCCACTAGGTCCGTCCCCCGGGCGGCCCAGAGGGTCAGACGGGCGGCTAGGTTGACGAACCCGTCGATGATGTTCCGGTCGAACCAGTCGCTGGCCCGCGCGAGGCCATAGACGATTTTGCGCCCGAATTCGTCGTAGGCGTCGTCGATGTAGTACCGCCGCTCGAGGAGGGTGTGGAGGGCCCGGCGCCCCGGGCCGGCGGTAAGGGAGGCCGGGGAGATGGCCCCCGTGCGATAGATGAGGGCCGCCCAGCCCAGGCCCACGCCGACGGCCAGGAGGGAGATGTAGGTGAGGAAGCTGTTGGGACCCGTGAAGGTCGTGAGGAGAATGTCGAGCGGGGGGACGAACTCGGCATGGGCCCCCGCGACGAGGGGGAAGATTAGATTGCCGAAGCCGCCGAGGGGGAAGATCACCAAGCCCGACCCGACCGCGAAGACGGCGAGGATGATGAGGGGGGTGGTCATCACACGGGGCGACTCGCGGGGCTCCGTCTCCCACCGGGGCTCCCCCCGGAAGGTCATGAACCAGAGACGGAACATGTAGAAGGCCGTCATGACCACGGTGAGAAGGCCGAGGAGCCACATCCAGAAGAGGAGCGGGTTCGCCCCGCCGGCCCCGTAGACGGCGGACAGGATCTCGTCCTTGCTCCAGAAGCCGCTTAAAGGCGGGACCCCCGCGATGGACAGGGCGGCCACGAGCATGGTGAGGGAGGTGATTCGCATGTGCTTGTGGAGGCCCCCCATCTTCCGCATGTCGTTGGTGGCCACGGCGTGGATGACGCTGCCGGCGCCCAGGAAGAGCAGGGCCTTGAAGAAGGCGTGATTGGCCAGGTGAAAGATGGCCGCGGAGTACCCCTCCTGGGCCCCCTCCAGGCCGAGGTTCAGGGCGTAGCCCGCCGCCCCCAGGCCGAGGAACATGTAGCCCAGCTGGGAGATGGTGGAGAAGGCCAGCACACGCTTGATGTCGTAGTTCGCCAAGGCCATGGTGGCCGCAAAGAAGGCGGTGAAGCCGCCGATGAAGGCGATAAAGAGGGCCGCGTCGAGGTTGGTGATGACGAGGGGGATGGTGCGGGCGGCCAGGTAGACGCCCGCCTTGACCATCGTGGCGGCGTGGATGAGGGCACTCACCGTGGTGGGGCCCTCCATGGCGTCGGGCAGCCACGCGTGGAGGGGGAACTGGGCGCTCTTCCCCATCGCCCCCGCGAAGAAGAGGAGGGGGACGATGAGGGTCAGCCGCACCGGCAGGCCCGGGGCGAGGGCCGTGACCTCCAGGATGTTGAAGGTCCCGAAGAGGACGAAGAGGGCGATCACGCCGACGAGGAAGAGGACGTCCCCCACCCGGGTCACCATGAACGCCTTCTTGGCGGCCGCGGCCGCCTCGGGCTTGTGGTACCAGTACCCGATGAGCAGGTAGGAGCACAGGCCCATAGTTTCCCAAAAGATGAGGAGCTGGAGGAAGTTGTTCGCCGCGACGGTCCCCAGCATGCCCGAGACGAAGAGGGCGATCTGGGAGTAGTAGCGGGGCTTGTCCTTCTCGTGCCCCATGTAGCCGACGGAGTAGATGGCGATGAGGAGGGAGAGGAAGGAAACGAGGGCGAGCATCACGACGCTCAGGTTGTCGACCAGGATGCCGAACTCGATGACCTGGCCCGTGGCGGGCGTCCCGAGCCAACGGTACCAGACGACCTCCTGGGCAGGGAAGTTCCCCCCAACGGCCCCGTTGAGGAGGGCGTAGATCAGCAGGCCGAAGGAGAAGACGAAGGAGAGGCCCACGGAGCCGATGGTCCACGCCGCGCCCCCCTGCCACTGCCAACGCCCCGTGACCAGGACGACGGCGAAGGCAACGAGGGGAGCGGCGACAATCACCCAGGACCAGTCGACGAAGAAGGCCAGCTCACCACCTCAGGATCCGTACCTTGTCCAGGTCCACGGTCTTGTGGACGCCGTAGAGCACGAGGAAGACGGCCAGGCCGATGGCGGCCTCCCCGGCCGCCAGGGCGATGGAGAGGAGCGCCAGGACCTGGCCGGAGACGTCGCCCGTGTAGGCCGAGAAGGCGACGAAGTTCAGGATGGCCGCGTTGAGGATGATCTCCACGGACATCAGGACGATGATCCCGTTACGTCGAACCAGGATCCCGTACAGGCCGATGGCGAACAGGATGGCGGAGAGGGAGAGCTCCCACTCGAGGGGGATCATGGGCCCTCCTCCTCCCTCCGGGCCAGGTAGATGCCCCCGACCATGGAGACGGCCAGGACGAGGGCCATGACGATGATGCTGAAGACGAAGCGGCTG
>JBHIDH010000120.1:0-2466 GCA_046759985.1 Thermoplasmata archaeon | reverse complement strand
TCATCCACCGCGGAGGACTTCGGGCGGAGATCTTGACCACCGGAGTGATTCGGGTTGGAGACGCAATTACGGAGGACCCGCAGGGGCCGGGTATGGGTGCTCCTCTCAGCGAGGACGCCGCGATAAAAGGCTAAATAGCAGGCACCATCTGAACGCGGTCGCTGAGGATGTCGCGGGGCGGCTGGATCATGATCATCGGAGGCGTGATCCTCCTCGTGGGGATCGGCCTCTTTGCCTTCGGGTTTGCCAGTTTCTTCGCCGATTTCAATCCTGCGTCCACCAACCTCGCTCCGGGCGACCACCTAAACCGGACCTTTGAGGCGCTGGCCCTCGGTTCGAGCCTGACGTACTTGGTGGAGATCCAGGACTTTGCCGCGGGCGACGAAGTCACCGTTTTCGTCCAGCTCCCATCTGGTGGGGAGGCTCAGCGGACGACGGTGAACACTTCGAGCACCTTGACGCAGCTCTACTCCGTGACGGAGTCGGGCACCCATACCCTCGTCATCCAGAACACGGCCTCGCAGAGCGTGGACATCCTTTCGGCGGTGAACAAGTTCGAGTTAGGGAGCGCGACTCTGCTCACCATCGGCTTCTTCTTGGGAATCGCCGGCTTCATCGTCCTTATCGTTGGGCTCATCCTGTGGGCCATTGATCGGGGGAGACGGCGCAGGCAACCCGTGGGGATGCCCCCGCCGCCCACGTAGACCCATCTCCCGCGGCCGACCTGGGTCGAAACTTAAGCCCGTCCCCCGCTTGGGCCTCCCATGGCCCGGAAGGCGTCCTTCGGACCTGAGGTCTTCAACCGCCTGACATTTGTCTCCGATCCTGAGGTCTCTCCCGATGGGCGGGCAATCGTCTTCGTGGTGACCCGCCCGAGGCGTGACAAGAAGAACAAGGAGTACACGGCGAATCTCTGGATCTGGCGGGATGGAAAGGCCCGGGCTCTGACCCATCGGACGGGCCGATGCGGAACCCCCCGCTGGTCCCCTGACGGCAGCCAGCTTGCGTTCACCTACGCCACCAAGGAGCGAATCCGACTCGAGGTGCTGCCCGTGGGGGGCGGCGAGGCCCGCGTGTTGTACGCCTTCGAGAAGAAGAAGCGGTTAGGCGCCTTCGAGGGCCTCACGTGGCACCCCTCCGGTCGTCAGCTCTTCTTCGCGTCCCGAACGAAGGAGGTGAAGGAGGGCGACAGTGACGTGAAGGTCGTGGACCGACTCTTCTACAAGCTCAATGACCTGGGCTTCTTTCACGACCGATGGCGTCACATCTACAGTCTCGGAGACCGCGCGAAGCGGCCGAAGCAGGTCACGGAGGGGGCCTTCGACGTCACAGGCTTCGACGTGTCCCCGGACGGGAAGCAAGTCGCCTTTGGGGCCAACACGGGTCCCGACGCCGACTACACGTTCGTGAAAGACATGTATGTGGCCCCCACCAAAGGGGGCGAGCCCTTGCGGCTCACACGAGGCAAGGGTCCCATCGGACCGGTTCGTTGGTCTCCCGATGGCCAGCAGGTGGCCTTTGTCGGCCACGATCTCCAACGGCGTCTCGCGACGAACCAGGGTGTGTGGGTATCCAACCTGGATGGGGAAACACGGAACCTAACTGAGGCCTTTGATCGCTCGTTGGGCAACGTACTGAACAGCGACAGCCGGGCTCACTGGCCGGAGTTACCCCTCCGTTGGACCCCCGACGGCGAGGCCCTGGCTTTCGGCGCCACAGACCACGGCGCGTGCCACCTCTATCGAGTAGGCCTCGACGGGGCGGTCGAGGCAATGACGCAGGGAGACATGAGCCTCGAGGGCTACAGCTTCTCGGCGGACCATGAGGTCCTCGCCTACGCCTCCATGACCGCCACGACCCTCGCCGACATCTTCCTCCGGGCGGATGGGGAGGTACGCCGTCTTACCCGGTTCAACGACCGGCTGTTGGCCCGCCTGAAGCCTCGCAGGCCCCAGGCATTCCGGCTCGAAGCCAGCGATGGGCAACCCATCGAGGGCTGGTTGCTGCGGGGCGGCCGGGGCCGTCGGCCCAGCGTCCTAGAAATCCACGGGGGGCCGCGTACGACCTACGGCCACGCCTTCGAGCTGGAGTTTCACCTCCTCGCAGCCCGCGGGTTTCACGTCCTGTACACGAATCCGCGCGGATCCCAGGGGTACGGCCAGGACTTCTCGGCCTGGATCGTTGGGGACTACGGGAACCGGGACTACCAGGACCTCATGGAGGCCGTGGATTACGCCGTGGAGCGGGGCTGGGTCGATCCGGACCGTGTGGGGGTTACCGGGGGCTCCTACGGTGGCCTCATGACGAACTGGATCGTGACCCAGACCGGCCGATTCGGCGCGGCGGTGACCCAGCGGTCCATAAGCAACTGGCAGTCCTTCTTCGGGACGAGCGACATCGGCTACTTCTTCGGGGAGGAGGAGATGGAGGCCCTTCCCTGGGACGACCCGGAGAAGTTTGCCGCGA
>JBHIDH010000119.1:0-2475 GCA_046759985.1 Thermoplasmata archaeon | reverse complement strand
TGTCCTTCGGGGCCGCGGTGGTCCTGAGCGGGTTGCCGCCCGCCCTGCCGGTGCTGGGTCTCGCCTACCTCCCCGTGGTCCTCGTGGCTGACGCAATTTTTATCTACGCCGCCCTCAATGCCGCTCGACGGCCTGGTCTGGCCCAACGCGCCGCAAAGTACGGGATGCTGGTGGCTCTACTGGCGTTTCTGGCGGGGGCCCTCCCGTGAAGGTTCTGGACTACCTCCAACTGAAGCTGAGGGAAGGGAAGGTCCACATGACCCTCCTCGATCCTGACAAGGCGGCGGCCCAAGGGCTCGGGGTGCTGGCCGCCGCCGCCACGGACCTGGGGACCGACGCCATCATGGTCGGCGGCTCCACGGGGGTCAGCCAGGCGGTCCTGGACGCCCAGGTGGAGGAGGTCAAGACGAATACGAACCTGCCCGTGATCCTCTTTCCGGCCAACGCGCGGACCATCAGCCCCCACGCGGACGCCATCTACTTCATGAGCCTCCTCAACTCCCGCAGCGTCCGGCACGTGGTCCGGGAGCAGCATCGGGCGGCCCGCGAGATCCGGGACATGGGCCTGGAGACCCTGGCCATGGGCTACGTCATCGTGGAGCCCGGGATGAAGGTGGGGCAGGTGGGCAAGGCGGACCTGGTGCCGCGGGACGCCCCCGAGGAGGCCGTGAAGTACGCGCTCACCGCCGAATTCTTCGGGATGGACCTGTTTTACCTGGAGGCGGGCTCCGGCGCTCCCACCCCGGTCCCCTCGGAGATGATCCGGGCCGTCAAGCGGGAGAGCCACTTGCCCCTCCTCGTGGGGGGCGGCATCCGGGGCTACGATGCGGCCCGGGCGGTGGTCGAGTCGGGGGCCGACGTGGTGGTCACGGGCACCGTCGTGGAGCGCCCCAATGGCAAGGCCTTCCTGAAGGAGATCATCAGCGCGGTAAAGGGGCCGTAGGTCGCCTTGCATCCCAGGACTTCCCAGCAGGCCCAGCAGCAGGTCACCGCCGCCATGATGAGCCGACTCTTTCGCGCCCCTCCGCCAGCCTGGGTCTTCCTGGCCATCCTCCTCGCCTCCCTACTGACGGGGTACCTCGCCAACCTGGCCCTCCCGACCTCCCGCGCCGTGCTGTTGGGCCTCGTCGCGTTCGCCCTGCCCGTGGGGGCGGCGGCCCTGCTGACCAAGCCCCTGGCGGAGGCCCTGGGGGGGAAGATGTACCTCCGTCGCGCGGCCCTCTTGGGGGTCTTCGGTCTGGGACTGGTGTTGCTCGCGGCCCTCGCGGCCTTGCTCATCCCAGGGGCGAGCATGGTTCGCTACCTCCTCGTCGGATGGGCGAGCACCCTGTGGGTGCGACAGGCCGCCCTCATGGCCCTCTCCCACAGCAGCCCCGCGCGTTCCCTCCCCGCCGTGGTCATCCAGCCGCTCCTGGGGTCCGCCGTCCTGCCCCTCTTCTTCTCCCTCACCGCCGGGGACTGGATCGTCGGCCTGCTGGCGAGCGTCGCCTTCTACGCCTCCGGGCTCGTGTTCACCCTGGTGGCCGTGATCCCGTTGGAGCGGGCCTCCGGGGTCGACGGGCTCAGCATGATGCGCTACTCCCTGGACCACTGGACGGAGAAGGGGAGGGAGGGGACGGAGGAGATGGAGGCCTTCTTCGCGACCTTCGCCCATCGCGTCACCGTGCCGGCGGGTCTCCTCTCCGTGAAACGGGAGGGGGCGAGGCCCGCCCTCCTGGTGGTCGCCAGCCTGCATCCGGGCCCCTACGGTCGCCTCGGAGGGAGCGATCTGCCGACCAAGCTCCGGGACTCCCTGGCCATGGAGGCGGACATCCTGGTTCCCCACGGTCCCTCCACCCACGACCAGAACCCCGCCACCTCCCAGGAGGCCGCGAAGCTCGCCACCTGGGTGCGGGAGACCCTGCCCGAGGTCCCCTTCCACGACGCGGCCTCTCGGTTCGTGCGGGTCACGAAGGGGGGCGTGAGCGTCGGCTGCCAGATCTTCGACGACACGGCGCTCCTGCTGGCGACCCTCGCCCCGCGCCCCACCGACGACATCGACTTCGCCACGGGCTTCGCGGCCCTCGCCGCAGCGCGGGAGGAGGGCGTCCGAGGCGCCATCCTGGCGGACGCCCACAACTGCCTCGTCCCGGGGAGCGGGGCCATGGTCTTCGGCTCGGAGGAGTCCTACGCCCTCTTGGAGGCCACGCGGGGCGCGGTTCGGGCGGCCAAGGGGCAGATGGGCGACGGCCTGCGGGTCGGCGTGGCCTCGGATACGGGCCTGGTCGACCCGGACCGGGGCCTCGGACCCGGCGGCATCCAGGCCTTCGTGACCGAGGTGGACGGCCAGAAGACCGCGTACCTCCTCTTCGACGGCAACAACATGGTCCCGGAGCTTCGGGAGAGGCTCCTGGGGAGCATCGACGACCTGGTGGACGAGGCGGAGGTGCTCACCTCGGACAACCACGTCGTCAACAACACCCTGCCGGGCTTCAA
>JBHIDH010000118.1:0-2492 GCA_046759985.1 Thermoplasmata archaeon | reverse complement strand
AAGTACATCATGTTCTCCCTCATCCTGCCGCCCGTCATCCTGGCGGTGGTGCTGCCCCTCGGGCTCTTCGCCCCCATCGCGGCTCTCGGTCCCTCGGACACCCCCCTCCCGCTCAACCCGGCCATCAACCGTACCTTTGGGCCGGATACCTACGTGGGCATGAGTTTTGTCAACGCGAGCCTTCAGGACTCGGTCATCCGTGACTCGGTCATCCGCGGCTCCACCGTCACGAATTCCACCCTCGTCGGCGTCACCGTGCGGGGGAGCATCCTGGAACGCGTGATCGTCAAGGAGTCTCTGATCCTCGGGTCGAACCTGATCGACTCCCCCGACGTGCAGAGGACGAGCATTCAGAACAGCGCCGTACTGGGGGAGCGAGGCGAGGACTTCACCCAGACCATCCTGAGCATTCTGAACGCCTTCCTCCTCTTCTTCATCATCATCCCCGCGGCCATCCCTGCGGTCATCGCGAGCTACAGTTTCGTGGGGGAGAAGGTCGGGAAGAGCCTGGAGCCCCTCCTGGCCACGCCCACCACGGACGGAGAGCTTCTCCTCGGCAAGGCCCTCTCCATCTTCCTCCCCACCGTCGGCGTTACGTGGCTCGCCGCCCTCCTCTTCATCGTCATCACCAACGTGACGGTGGAGGGCATCCTCGGGTTCGCCCCCCTTCCCACGCCCCAGTGGATCCTCGGCGTCCTGCTCCTCGCCCCCCTCTTCGCCCTCCTCAGCATCATGGTGAACGTCGTCATCTCCAGCCGCGTCAGCGACGTCCGGGCCTCTCAGCAGCTGGGAACGCTCGTGGTGGTTCCCGCCATCTTCCTGTTCATTGGCGTGATTGCGGGGGCCCTCGTCTTCAACGTGACCACCCTCGCCATCTTTGCGATGGTCGTCCTGTTGCTGGACCTCGTGATGATCTACGTGGCGCTCAGGGTGTTCAACCGGGAGGACATCCTTGTTTCCTGGAGGTGACCGGGAGTCCCCGAAGGCCGGTCAAGGGAAGGCCAGCTCCATGCCCACCTTCTCACGAACGGCCCGGTCGTAGAGGAGCTTCGCGGCGGCCGCGTCCTCCATGGCCAGGCCAATGGATCGGAACAGCGTGATTTCTCCGGGTTCCTCGCGGCCTTTCGCGCGGCCCACGATGAGGTCCCCCAGTTCCGCGATGTCCTCCTTCGAGACGGTGCCGTCCTTCGTGTAGGCCATGATGTCCCGCGCCTCCAAGAGGCAGTGGTCCAACAAATCCACCACGACCCGGGTGGCCCGGGCATAGGCCGCGCCATCGACTTCGTGGGCCGGCCCCGATCCGATGACGTTCAGATGGACCCCTTCGGGCAACCAAGCTCCCTTCAACACGGGGGTGGGGGAAGGCGTGGCGGTCGTCACGATGTCTGAGCGAGTGACCACCTCCTCGGGGGTGGACAAGACGTGCGCATCGAGCCCCAGCTCTTGGGATGCCCACCGGGCGAAGGCCTCTGCGTTGGAGGAGGTTCGGGAATGGGTCAGGAGTTGGGTGACCGGTCGGACCTCACGCAAGGCGGTTGCGTGAGACCGGGCCTGTACGCCCGCGCCGAGGAAGCCCGCCACCTCCGCGTCTTCTCTTGCGAGGAAATCCGTCGCGAGGGCACTCACGGCCGCCGTGCGCAAGGCGGTGATCGGCGCGGCGTCCATGAGCGCGAGGGTCTCCCCCGTCTTCGTGTCGAAGAGGAGCAAGGAGCCCAGAATGGAAGGGAGACCGTGCTTTGTCGGATTCGCTCCGTATATCGAGACCGCCTTCAGACCAAGCGCATCCAAGGGGTCCACAAAGGCGGGCATGAAGACCGCGGACCCCCCAAACCTCTCCATCTCGATGTAGCTCCGGGGCGGCATGAAGGTGCCTCCCTTGGCCAAAGCCACAAAGGCCGCCCGCATGGCCTCCCGCGCTCCGCGGGGGGTGAGGAGCCGCTCCACATCCCGTCGTCGTAGGATTCGCATCGCCCCCCCAATGTCCCGCGAAGGTTAGTCTTTGCTCCGGCATCTGCGGGCGATGGGGCTCGACGAGCTTGATCGGCGCTATGTTTGAGGCCCTTGCCGTCCACCGAGGCCTGCACGCATCGAAGTTGGCTAGACCGCTTCCTGCGACCACGCGGCGACGAGGTCGGACCACCAGGCGCCGCGCCCGTCGAAGGGCACGTAGAGGGAGAGGCGGTCCAGTACGCCGCTGTACTTGGAACGAAGGGCAGAGACCAGGTCGTCGGGATGCGTGCGGAGAACCAACCGCTCGAGGAAATCGGGGGGAAGCTCCCCACCCATCTCGTCCCAACGACCTTGGAGGGAGAGCTTGTGGAGGCGCTCTCCTACTGCGCCCTGGCCATGGAGTTCGAGGACGCGCCGATACGTCCGCGTGGACGCATAAAAGGCCACCTGATCGGCGGCGAACCGGAGGGCGGCGTCGCGTTCGTCCTCGGAGGCGCCTACCGCAACGAAGACGGGGGCTACGAAGGCGACCTCCTCGACCG
>JBHIDH010000117.1:0-2495 GCA_046759985.1 Thermoplasmata archaeon | reverse complement strand
GATCTCGTACCGCTCATACATCGCGGTGCCTCCCCCGCGGGGTCTGGATCGGGTAGGCCAGGCCGCGGTTCACGAGGTCGTGGTACTCCTCCTCCGCCTCCACCCGCTTCGCGAACGCCTCTATCCGATCCCTGGGCTTCCCGTACCGGTCGGCCACCAGGTGCTCGAGGCGATCCCACACGGGGACGAGGTCGATGGCGCTCTGGCAGACGTTCGTGCACGCCGAGCAGTGGATGCAGTCGAAGAGTTTCCAGGCCTCCTCTCGCTCCATGGCTTCTCCGCGCGCCATCTTCTCCATGGCGAGGAGCTTCCCCCGAGCGGTCACGAGCTCCGTCTTGTCCGCCAGGTACGCGGGGCAGACCGTGATGCAGGCGCCGCAGTGGGCGCACTCCGCGGCCGAGCGGAGGTCCTCCTCCGTGGGCCCCTCCAGACCGGGCGGAGCGAGTTCCCGGAGTACCTGGGCAGGGGGCCCCCCCATCCGGATCCGTGGGAGGAGCCGACCCACCGCCCGGACGATGAGGGGGGAGAGGAGGAACGGGGTGAGGGACCACGCGGGAGGGAACGGGTCGGCCCCGGGGTCGAAGGCCTTCCCCGGATTGAGGAGGCCCTTGGGGTCGACGTGCCGTTTGTAGGCGCGGTAGGCCCGGATGTCCCGACGGGCATAGCGGGTCCGGAGGAACGGCCGGTTCCAGACCCCCAACCCGTAGGCGCGTCCGCCGGCGCGGATGCCGGCCTTGTGGAGCAGGAGGACCAGGACCATGTGGGGCAGGTAGCGCTCCAGGTCTCCGGGATCCGTCAAGAAGGAAGAGATGAGGAGGCCCTCCTTCGGGCTGACCAAGTGGGTCTCGTGGGCGAGGGACGCGCCGAACCGCTCGGCCAACGCCTCCGCCTTCGCGAGGTAGCGGGGGATGGAGGAGAGGGGGAGGAGGGTCTCCGCCCCGAGGATGCCCGGGCCGAGGCGCTTCACCTGCATGGGAAAGAAGCGGTGCTCCCAGAGGAAGGAGGCCTGGTAGGGTTCTGCCTGGGTGCCCCCCACATCGGCGATGCCCTCGGCCTCCCGCTCATCTTCCGTGACGACCAGGACGCTGTCCGCCTTCTCCAGGACCTCCCGCCCCTGCAAGGCATTGAGCTCTCCGAGGCGATGGGGGTCGTAAACCGTCATGTGCACGGGCTCGAAGGCTTTGGCGATGGACTCCGCGGCCGCCACGGCCACCCCTGCCCCCGGATAGGCGAAGAGGAGGGGGTGCTGAGCGGCGGGTCGAGGCCGAACGCTCACGCCCAGCTGGGAAACGACACCCATCTGTCCCTCCGTGTGGGCGTAGTAGCGGAATGCCTCGTCGCCGCCCGCAAGGGTGTGCGTACCCGTGAAATCCACCACCCGGATCCAGGCGACCTGGGAGGCAAAGGGCCCGAACCCGAGGCTGTACAAGCCATACCCTCCCGTGCTGAGCCAACCCGCGACGGTGGACCACCAGCTGGTTGGGTGGGACCGGAGGGCGTAGTCGTTGCCGGCGAGAAACTGATCCAGGTCGGCCCATCGGACCCCGCCCTCCACGGTGACGACACCGGCCTCCGGGTCGAAGGCGACGATGGTGCGCAGGAGGGAGAGGTCCAGGACGATGCCGCCCCGCACCGGAAGCGCGCCGCCGTAGGGGGAGGAGGCGGCCCCTCGCGGGACCACGGGGAGGTCACGTCCGTCCGCATACCGGAGGACCCGTGCGATCTCCTCCTCGCTCCGCGGCTGGGCGATGAGCTGCGGGCGCTTCCGGACGAAGAGGCGCCGAAGCTCCGCCGGGACCTCGGCCTGGTCCAGGCTGTAAATCTCCCGCTCGAGGGAGGATGTGAGGAGTCGGATGCCGTCTAGGCCTCCCGCCTCCATGGGCCCACCCCCACCGGCACGACGCAGACGATTGTAATGCCAGGCGGATACTGAAGGTCATCATATAAGGTTTATCGGTTCTTTTTCGGACGTACATCCAGAGAATGTGGATGATTGCCGAACATTCGTCCTCCGCCTCTCAGGGGTGATATCGGCGGCGACACGGTTAAGTCGCCCGGGTTCGGAACGCGGCCCTGGAAGGTTGCCTTGGGCACTCCAGAGACCGAGGAACTCGCCCCCGGGCAGGACCCCGAAGGGCCCCCTGCCCCCGCCAGCTTCCCCAGTTTTCTCCTTGCCCTCTTCGACGAGGTGAACGTGCGGATCTTGCAGGCCACCGTCGAGAATTACCTGTCCGTGAAGGACATCGCCAAGGCGACGGAACTGCCCATCCGGGCGTGCTACCGGCGGGTCAAGGCGCTCCACCGGGAAGGGCTTCTGCGTCTCGACCAGGCGGACCCCGAAGGCCGAGGTCGGCCCTCGACGCGGTACAAGTCCTCCCTCGGGGATGTGAAGGTCGTCCTGACGGGGAACGAGTACAGCGTGAGCCTCGTGTGGCCCGAAGTGAGCTTCAACCTCTCCGTCGACTTTTCCTAGCCCTGGGGGGCCGTGAGGAGGA
>JBHIDH010000116.1:0-2664 GCA_046759985.1 Thermoplasmata archaeon | reverse complement strand
CTGCAGGCATAGGCCCCTTCCCCATAGACGGCCACCGAGGAAGTCAGAATGAGGGCCTCGAGGGAGGGAACCTCCCGGATGAGGGTGTCCAGGAGGACCGCGGTGCCCCGGACGTTCACGTCGACGTACCGCCCGATGTCACGCTCCGACTCCGCGACCTCGATGAGGCTCGCCAGATGGTAGAGGGCCTCCGTCCCTTGCGCAGCCTCGAGGACGGCCTTCCGATCCCGGATGTCCTTCCAGACGTACGTGGCGCGAGGGCTGAGCTCCTCGGGTTCCGACGGATGGATCCGGGCGTCCAAGTTGTCGAGGATCGTGACCGCATGCCCCGCTTCGACCAGGGCATCCACGAGGTGACGGCCGATGAATCCGGCGCCGCCCGTAACGAGGACCCGCACACGGGGAGGATGCGCCGCCGCCTTAAGATTCTAGGATGCGGGACTCACGGCGCAAACGTTACTCCCAGGAGAGGGCGTGAGCCGCTCGAGCCTCCCGATGATCGCGAGACGCTCCATGCTCCTCTTCCTGCAAAACGTCATCGGCGCCATTCTGGGGGCCGTCGGCCTCTTCGTCGTGGCCCGATTCACGCCCAACCCCCTAGAGCTCCTGGGCCTGATCGGGTTCGGCATTGGCTTCGTGGGTATCTTCTTCGTCATCACGAACCTCGGCGTCCCCGCCGCTCACATCAAGCGGGTGTCCCAGGGGGAGCCCCTGGACCGGGCCATCGGGACCTACGTGTCCCTCAACCTCCTCCAGGTCGGCTTGGCCGTCGGGGCGACCCTCCTGGGCCTTTTCGTCAAGACCGGCGTGCTGGGCCGCGGCTTCCAGACGCCCCTCGAGCTCGAGGTCATCTACGTCATGCTCGTCTACTACGCCGCCATCGCCGTGGCGGCCATCGGCTTCAGCACGTTCCACGGACGGCTGGAGACGGCCAAGGGCCAGACGGCCAGCCTGACGGGGACCGTCGTCCTGGTAGCTGGGACGGCGGCCGTGGCGCTAGTCGGACTGGGGGCCATCGCCCTCTCCTGGGCCTTCGCGCTGGGGGCCGTGGCCGCCGCGGGCGTCGTGTTTCTACTTCTCCGGCGTTATCCCCCGGCCCGCCCGACCAGGCCTCTGGTCCGCAGCTACCTGCGGTTTGCCTTCCCCCTCGCCATCACCCTGGACAAGACCCTCATCCAGCTCTTCTGGGGCGTGGAGCAGACGGGCCTCTACTTCACGGTCCAGAAGGTGGTCATCTTCCTGACCGTCATCAACGCCGCCGTCGCCCTCCTCCTCTTCCCCTCGGTCTCCCGCTTCCACGCCCGGAACGACCTGGACGCCCTTCGCTTTAAGACCGGCCAGGTGGAACGGTACCTGAGCATGATCATGGCCCCCATCGTCGCCTTCCTCCTCCTCTACCCGGAGGGGGTCATCCACGTCCTCCTCTCGCACGCCTTCCTCCCGGGCGCCAACATCCTCCGTCTCTTCGTCGTATTTACCCTCCTCGTGGCCCTTCTCGTCCCTCGTCAGGCCATCCTCCAGGGCATGGACCGGTCCGACCTCTACGGCCGCGCCTCCCTGGTCGGGATGGTCCTCATCCTGGTCCTCTTTGCCGTCCTCATCCCCACCTCCGTCCTCGGGGTCCCTCTGGCCGGCCTGGGGCCCGAGGGGGCCGCCGTGAGTTTCGTGGTGGGCTACGCTGTCATCCTCGGCCTGGCCCTCGCCTTCTCCCATCGCGTGGTCGAGGACCGCATCCGGGGACGGGTCGGCCTCCACCTGGGAGCGGCCCTGGGTCTCGCCGTCCCCTTTGCCTTCCTCCTCCCCCCGCGACGGGCCTGGCCTGGCAGTGGTTCCACGTGCTCGGGGCGGCGGTCGTCTTCCTTGGCGGGTACCTGGCCCTCCTCGCCGCCCTGCGCGAGTTCCGGAAGGAGGACCTCCGCCTGTTCCTGGACCTCCTGGACCCCCGGAAGATGGCGCGGTACATCTGCGGGGAGCTGACGAGGCGGGAGATCGAGGAGGGAAACCCCTCAAGGCCGCCCGCTTCCCCGTGTGCCTGGCCGAACAATTATATACATAAGTGCACATACACTTAGTCCATGTCCGTAAAGACCATTACGGTTACGATTGAGGCTTACCGCAAGCTGCGCCGCGCCAAGCGGCCCGGTGAATCCTTCACCGATGTCATCAATCGCATCATGGGAGGTCCCTCCGTCCTCGAGCTGGCGGGGATCCTGGATGAGGAGGCCGGGGCGAGGATGGAGGAGGCCATCCAGGAGATACGACGCGACTTCGACGATCGCCTCGAGAGGACGACCGAGGCCATGAAGCGATGATTGGAGACACGGACTTTTTCGTCGACCTCATGCGGACGGGGAGACCCTACTATGAGCGCGCCGTGGCCAAGGCCACGGAGTTGGAGGAACGCCAAGTACGGCTCGCCCTAACGGCTCCCACCCGCTTCGAGCTCTTCGTCGGCGTCCATCGGTCCATCGATTCCGAGGCCGAGCGGACCCGAGTAGGGCGTCTCCTCCGCGCCTACCCGACCTACAGCCTCGATGGGAGAGCGGCGGACCGAGCGGGGGCCATCGCGGGAACCCTCCGCGCAGGGGGCCGCCTCTTGGGAGCCGTTGACGCCCTGATCGCCGGTATCGCCCTCGAGAACAGGGAGGAGCTGCTCACCCGAAA
>JBHIDH010000115.1:0-2699 GCA_046759985.1 Thermoplasmata archaeon | reverse complement strand
TCGGGATGGTGGACGTCGACCATGAGCAGCAGGAGGTCGGCGATGCGGGCCTGGGAGAGGACCTCCGGGCCGCGTCCGCGTCCGCGGGCGGCCCCTTCCGTGAGGCCGGGGAGGTCGAGGACCTGGATCCCGGCCCCGCGATGGGAGAGCATGCCAGGGACGGCGCGAAGGGTGGTGAAGTCGTAGTCCCCCACCCGACTCGTGGCCTCGGTGATGACGTTGAGCAGGGTGCTCTTCCCGACGCTCGGGTAGCCCGCCAGCGCCACCGTCGCGTCGCCCACCTTCCGGACCCGTTCCGCGCCTTTCCCTCCCCCTCGAGGACGCGCCGTGGCCGCCTTGAGCCGGGCAAGTCGCGCCCGAAGGCGACCCAGATGCTTCTGGGTGGCCTTGTTGTACGGCGTCCGCCGGATCTCCTCCTCAATCTCCCGGATTCGCTCCTCGGTCGAGGGCAACGGTCCCACAGAGCCGAGGGGGCGGGAAATCGTTATCGCCCCGGGGCCACGAGCGACCCTTCCCCCGTGGCGGCCCTCGGCGGTCTAACCCGACGACGCCTCTGGCGTGATGCGCGTGCCGGCCCGCCCCTCGAGGGCCGGGATGGCCCCCTCCTGGTCGACGATGAGGGCCAGGCGGCCCCCTCCATCCAAGAAATCCACGGCCCCCCGCACCTTCGGCCCCATGGTCCCCGGAGGGAACTGCCCCTCCAGGAGGTGTTTCTCGGCCTCCCGGGCCGTGAGTTCCGTCACGGCCCTCTCCCTCGCGGTCCCGTAGTCGAGGGAGACGTGAGGTACGTCGGTCAGGAGGAGGAGGAGCTCCGCCCTCAGCTCCCTCGCCAGAAGGCTGCTGGTGAGGTCCTTGTCCACCACCGCCTCGATGCCTCGCACGCCCCCCGCCTCCCGCACGACGGGAACGCCGCCACCCCCCGCCGCGATGACCACCGGGATGCCGCCCTCGAGGACCCCCCGGATCTGCGAGACCCCCAGGATCTCGCGGGGCCACGGAGACGGGACGAGGCGGCGGAAGCCTCCGCGGGGATCCTCGGCCATCGTCGCCCCCTGCCGTTCGAGCTCCCGCGCCCGCGACGCCGGCACGAGGGGGCCGATGGGCTTGGAAGGGGTCAGGAACTCGGGGTCGTTCGGGTCCACGGCCACCAACGTCACCAGGGCCATCGGCCCGCCCCCCTCTTCCTGGTTTCCCAGGGCCTCGAGGAGCGCGGCTTGCAGGGCGTACCCGATCTGTGCCTGGGATTGCGCCACGCACACGTCGAGGGGATTGGCCGGGACCTCCACCGCGGCGATCTCGTTCTGGGAGAGGATGGCGCCTACCTGCGGTCCGTTGCCGTGGGTCACGACCAACTGGTATTCTCGTTTGCGCAACGCGAGGATCAAGGGCATGAGGCTCCGAGCCACGTCGAGCTGACCGGCCCACGTCAAGGGGCCGGAGGGAGGGGCGATGGCGTTCCCGCCCAGGGCGACGACTGCGAGCTTCGTGGGACCACCCCAGGCTTCGTCCACCCGTCGGCCCTATTAAACGGTCTCCGCCGCCCTCCGTGCCCCGTCGCCTCGACGAGTCACTTTCGCCCACCCCCCCTCGGTCCCCTTATGCACCCCGACGGCGGCGTGACCGAAGGGCGTGACGGACATCTCCAAAGCCTTAAGTGGGGGCTCCTGATACGGCGGCCGTCGGAAGGGATGGCATGCCCCGCAAGTCCTTTGCCGAGCGGCTGGCCGCCAAGCAAAGGGAGATCTCTGTCTCCGAATTCTTCGAGCGAAACAAGCACATCCTGGGGTTCGACTCCCCGACCAAGGCCCTGCTCACCTCGGTCAAGGAGGGCATCGACAACGCCCTCGACGCCTGCCAGGAGTACGCCGTCCTTCCGGACCTTCGCGTGCAGGTCGACCGGGTGGACAAGGACGAGTATCGTCTGGTGGTCGAGGACAACGGGCCCGGCATCGTGAAGCGGCAGGTGCCCAAGGTATTCGGGACGCTCCTGTACGGCTCCCGCTTTCACACCTGGTCCCAGACGCGGGGGCAGCAGGGCCTGGGCATCTCCGGCGCGATCCTGTATGGGCAGATTACCACCGGAAAGCCCGCCGTCGTGCGCTCGAAGACCGCCCAGGACGACGTGGCCTACGAGGTCGAACTCCTCATCGACACGAAGCGGAATCGCCCCCAGGTCCTGAAGCGCGACTTCCGGGTCTGGGATCGGGAGCACGGAACCCGCGTCGCGATCCACCTCCGCGGTCGTTTCGTGAACGGAAGGCAATCCGTGATGGAGTACCTCCGCGCCACCGCCATCGTCAACCCGTACGCCCGTATCGTCTTCGTCTCCCCGGAGGGGAAGCGCCGCACCTTCGAGCGGGTCTCCTCGGAGCTGCCTCGCCCTCCCGTGGAGGTGAAGCCCCACCCCTACGGCGTCGAGCTGGGGACCCTGCTGCAGATGGCGAAGGAGAGCCCCTCTCGCCGCCTGACCGCCTTCCTCCAGGCTGACTTCAGCCGCATTAGCTCTCGCGTGGCGAAGGAGATCTGCCGGGAGGCCGAGGTTCCGCCCGATCTCCGCCCCAGGGACCTCAGGCTGCCCAAGGCGAAGCGCCTCCACACGGCCTTTCGTCGCGTGAAGATCATGGCTCCCCCGACGGACTGCCTCTCCCCCATCGGCGAGCGACTCATCCGGACGGGCCTCCGAAACGTCGTCGGCACCC
>JBHIDH010000114.1:0-2713 GCA_046759985.1 Thermoplasmata archaeon | reverse complement strand
CCATGTCCACATTTTTTCTCACCTAGACTGACGATGCGTCCGGGGCAACATGCCGTTTGAGCCGCCGTGCAGGGCCGTTCCACGACGGGTGAATTGTTGATACCCCCGTTCTACACTGACTATTTTTCCAGATTGAGCCGCAGGGACAAGGAGAAGCCTAACCAACTCCCGTTGCAACAGAACCTACCCCCGGCCCACTTTCGGCTATCCCCACCGCTTTCCCTCTTAAGGGAGGGAGGGACTCGTGGCTTTCGTGCCCTATGCCGGACGCCCTCGCTGAGATCGGTCCCCGAACCCGCGAGAAGTTGGTAGCGGCCTTCGGGTCGCCCGAAGGCGTGCAAGCAGCCGCGAAGAGGTTGGAACTTCATCGGTTCGTCGCGATTCGAGGGATCTCCCAGCGCCGTGCCGTCGACCTCATTTCCCGCCTCGTGGGACTCCGCGATTTCCGTTTTCTGCGGACGGACACGGCCGAGGCGATCCACCAGGATGTGCTCACAAAGCTTCAGGCGTATGCGCACACGTCCTACGCCCGGAACAAGGTTCTTCTGCTGCGACCCCTCGACGATACGCACGCGCGAGACGCGCTGTTGGCTCGCGTGATGGCGGCGAAGAAGCGCGTCCGTCAGATGCCCCGCGCCCGGGTGGCAGAACTCTTGGATCGTCTCTCGGAACTGCGCAAGCCTCGACCGGTTTTCGACTCTCGCAAGGTCGTGGTCGTGGAGGATCCCAGGCTGCTGGAGGCGTGGCAGCCCTTCCAGCGGTACTGCGAGATCCTCCTTCCCGGCGACCTTCATCGCCCCGAGGACTACGACCTGATCCTATACGTGGCGCCATCTGGGTCCGCCGACCTCCCCGACCTGACCCAGATTCACGTCGTCCTGGGGCGGCCCGAAGCCTGGCAGGTCTTTCCGGAATCCATCGTCGACTTCTTCCGGGCCAATGAGGAGATCCTACGCCTCCTCGGCGAGATGGCCCCGTACCTTGGAGGACTCGCGGGGGTGGAGCGCGTCTTGGGCCTCTTGGAGAGCGTCCACCCCTCGGCGGCGTCGCCACCCGAGGACGAGTTGAGGGTCGTCGTCGCTGAACTGAATGGACGGCTGAAGGAGCGCCTTTCCGGCCTCTCCCTCGAAGGGGAGGAGGTTCTCGAGCTCCTGGCGAACGGACTCCCAACCCGCCTTCAGCAGGCATTCGCAGAGGTCCTCGAAGGTGGCGAGAGCGAGATCCTCCGCCGGACGGGGCTCAGCATCCAGCTGGACCCCACCTATCCCCTCTCCTTGCCGGATGAGGAGGTGGAGCGAGCCCTACGGGGAGCCCGGCGGCGGGCGGCCCTAGAGGCCTTTCAGTCCCTTCAAAACGCGGCCCGTCTTCTCATGGCTGCCGAGGACAACGTGCACCGGAGCTACCGGGCCGCCCTGGAGCTCGACTTCGACCTGGCCTTGGGGAAGTTTGCCCTCGACTACGACCTCCAACCGCCCACGTGGGGAGAGGAAGTACGCCTCCGGGGAGCTCTCCATCTTGACCTGAGGGACGCGGATGGGGCGCAACGGGTCGACTATGCCCTGGCGGACCCCCATCGGGTCGCCCTCCTCACGGGGGCAAACAGCGGGGGAAAGACCACGCTCTTGGAGACCCTGGCCCAGGTCTACATCATGGCCAGCATGGGGTTGCCCGTGAGCGCCCGGGAGGCGGTCCTCGCGCCCCTGGAAGCGTGTTACATCTTCTCTCGTCAACGAGCTCTCTCCGCGGGGGCCCTCGAGGGGTTCCTGACGACCTTCATGCCGCTCGCCCTTGACCCGCAGAAGAAGCTCATCCTGGCAGATGAGCTGGAGTCGCTCACCGAGCCTGAGGCGGCGGGCGCCCTCATCGCCACGTTCCTGGAGATGGCCCAGGCGAGCGGGAGCTACGCCGTGGTCGTAACGCACACCGCACGCTCGGTCCTCCGGCGCGTCGCTGTCCGGGTTGATGGTATCGAGGCCCGGGGCCTGGACGAGGCCTACGACCTCGTGGTGGACCGGACGCCGCAGCGGAATCGGATTGCCCGGTCCACGCCGGAGCTGATCCTCCAGCGGCTGATGGCCCTCAAGCCGGCGAAGGAGGCCGTGATCTACGAACGGGTCTTGGCCAAGTTGCAGGCGGGGGACCCGTAGCTTCGGCCCTCCCCCCTACGGTGGGCGCTGGTGGGGGGGTTGGCGCCTTCCGGGAGCCGGATCCTTCAACGGATTCGGCCGCGAGTCGTAGGACAGGCCCACCGGTCTCGACTACTCCACATCGAAGTAGATGCGGACGGTCGTCCGGTAGTCGGTGACCTTGTCCCCGTCGAGCCCCATCTCGAAGTCGTGTGCCCGCGCCCACTTCATGTTGCGGACGCTCTTTGCCGCGACCGCAATGGCGTTGTCGGCCGCCTTGGCGAAGCTTTCGTTCGAAACGCCCACGATGCTGATTACCTTCTGGACCAAGGTCTCACCAAGCGGTGGATTCTGGGGTCGGGATAAGAGCCTTTCCTTCTCATGTGCGTCGCCACGGAGGGGGAAGCCTTTAAAACCCAGTCATACATGCGGCCCCAGCGGATTGCCATGCGCCGTGGGATGCACTTTGCAGTTCTCCTCCTATTGGTCGCCCTCTTCCTGGTGACCGCCCCTGCGGGGGGGCAGACGAGCGTGGACCGGCCGACGTACTCGGCCGGGGATTTCTGGGCGTACGACCTCGCACTTCT
>JBHIDH010000113.1:0-2728 GCA_046759985.1 Thermoplasmata archaeon | reverse complement strand
GCCGAGGAGGCGGGATGGGACGGCGTGTCCCTCGAGGACTACGTGAGCTACTACCACGAGGGCCCGCTCTATGACCCCTGGCTCGTCCTGGCGGCCATCGCCGCCCGCACCGAACGCATTCGCTGGACATCACGGTGTCCCCGCTGGCGCGCCGCCGCCCGTGGAAGGTGGCGAGGGAGGCAGTTACTCTCGATCACCTCTCTCAGGGCCGCTTCACCCTGGGCGTCGGGGTGGGCGACGATACCGACGGGAGCTTCTCTTACTTTGGCGGCGAGACGACCGAGACGCGAGCGCGGGCCCGGCGACTCGACGAGGCCCTGGAGATTCTCGATGGCATCTGGAGCGGGAAGCCCTTCTCCTATCACGGGGAGCACTTCCGCTTGAGGGACGTCACCTTCCAGCCCCGACCGGTCCAGCGTCCGCGGATCCCGATTTGGGTCGGCGGGGGTTGGCCTCGGGAAGGCCCGCTCCGAAGAGCGGCTAGATGGGACGGGACCGTCTTCTACAAGGCCACGACAGATGGGACGTACCAAGAGATGACTCCAGACGACATTCGTGCGATCCGTACAGCCATCGACGAGCGCCGGACGACCCGAAAGCCGTACGATATCGTGACGGGAGGCCCGACGCCCGGGAAAGACCCGGCGGTGGCCCGGGCCAAGCTGGAGCCCCTCGCCGAAGCGGGACTGACGGTGTGGGTCGAGTTTCTGCCCAAGGACCCCAAGGCGATGCGGCGGCGGATCGAGGAGGGACCGCCACGGTGGGAGTGAGGCCCGGCGGGCGGATGCGGGCTGCGGGATTTGAACCCGCGCTACGAGCTGTTTGCAGGCGCCTTTGGCAAGCTCGGGTCCTAACCAGGCTAGACTAAGCCCGCCCGGGCTCCCTAACCCCCCACCTGTCTTAAAGGGTGGTCGAGCGACCCCGTGAGGGCCCCAGGTTAAGGGTTAAAGCGCACCTGAGACTACCGGCGGCGATGGCGACCGACCTCGTCAAGGAGGTCATCGAGGACATCCGCTCCCCCCTCTACAAGAACGCCATCTTCCTGATCCTCCATACCCTGATGGTCGCGGGGGCCGGCTTCCTCTTTTGGCTCATCGTGACCCGGCTGTTCGGGGACCTCGAGGTCGTGGGGCAGGCCCTTCTGTTGGTGGGGGTCGTGACCCTCCTGGCTACGGTCGCCCAGTTGGGCTTCGGCGTCGGCCTGATCCGGTTCCTCCCCGGATCGCAGGGGGAGGAGCGTGGCCGGATGGTGAACAGTGCCCTCACCGTGAGCGTCGCCGTGGCCTTCGTCTTGGCAATCGTGCTCCTGCTGACCCTGGACCTCTGGTTCCCCCCGGGGGTCGATGTCCTCAGCCTCGCCGCCCTAGTGCCCATCTTCCTCCTGCTGGCCGTCTTCTCCGTCACCGTCCCCATCGTCGACAACAGCTTCGTGGCCGGGCGAAGGGCGTCGTACGTCGTGGCCCGGAGCAGCCTCTTCCAGGCGGTCCGCCTCGCCACCCCCCTCCTCCTCATCGGCCTCCTCGGGGTCCTCGGCGTCCTGGCCTCTCTCATGGTGGCTCACATTCTCGCCCTCGCCGTGGCCTTCGTCTTCCTCCTGCCTCGCCTGTACCCCGGATTCCGCCTCATGCCGCTCGTGGATCGGGAACTCCTCGGGGAGATGCTCCACTTCTCCATCGGGAACCACATCGCGGACATCTTCCATGTCCTCCCGTACCCCGTCCTCCTGATCATCATCACTCGCCTCACGGGCAGCGGCGAAGCGGCGGCCACCTTCGGCATTCCGTGGCTCATCGCCAGCCTCTTGTTCGCGGTCCCCCTTATGGCCAGCGTCTCCCTCTACGCCGAGGGCTCCCACTTCGCGGATCGGCTTCAGCGGGACCTCCGGCGGACCCTCCGGTTCGTCGTTCCCCTCCTCGTAGCAGGCATCACCTTCGTGTTGTTCTTCGGTGAGTGGCTACTCTCTCTCTTCGAGGAGAACTTCCCCCCCGAGGGGGCCGAGCTGCTCCGCGTCCTGGCCATCTCTGCAATCTTCGTGGCGGTGAACGGCCTATTCATTGCGGTCGCCCGGGTGATGAAGTGGGTCCGGGCCGTTATCGCGCTGTGGGCGTTCGTGGCGACGGGGACCATCGTTCTTGCCTTCGTCCTGCTCCCGTTCTACGACCTGGTGGGAGTGGGGTACGCGTGGCTGATCGCCAACGGGATCGCCGCCCTGGCGGTCATGGCAGCCTACATCCTGAGACGGGGCTCCGTTCGGGCCCTCCTCACGGCATCCCCCGGAGAGTAGTCAGGGCTCCAAGACCCCGCCGAGGGCGACCACCTCCAGCCCCTTCTCCCGCAGGCGCTGGATGTAGGGGGTGATTCCCAAGGAGTCGCTGACGATGTGGCCCGTGACCACGAGGTTCTTCCCCTCCAGGGCAGGGGCCTCCCGCAGGCGTTGGAGGTCGGCCGGGAGGATGTGGATGTAGACGACGGTGTCCACTCCGTGGAGGAAGTAGGCCCGGGCGACCGGGTACCCGCCGTTCGTCCCGGCCCCGTGGGCCACCACCCAGCGTCCCAGGGGATTCCCGGCATCGCCGAGTCGGACGGCGATAGCGGTCTCCGCGACCCCAAACTCCGGGAGGGCGTGGAGGGCCGCGACTCCCTCCTCCACCGTGGCATCTTCCGGGCAGACCTCCAGGGCGCGGACCATGCGCTGCCGCCCCATCTCGTCCCAGGGCTGATGGATGTT
>JBHIDH010000112.1:0-2752 GCA_046759985.1 Thermoplasmata archaeon | reverse complement strand
GTACGCGTGGAGGTAGTTCCGGAGCAGCCCCACGTTCACGTCCAGCATCTTCTCGTAGTGGGGTTCGCTCCAGTCCCGGGTCACGGAGTACCGGAAGAAGCCGCCCTCGACGCGGTCGTACATTCCGCCTCCGGCCATGCCATCGAGGCTCCTCTCCACGACCTTGCGAAAGAAGTCGTTCCCCGAGGACTGGTAGTGGTACAGGGCCAGGTCCAGGACGTCCGGCTGGGGGAACTTGGGCGCCCCGCCGAACCCCCCGTACACCTCGTCGTACTGTTGGAGGAGGTGGCCGAGAATCTCCTCGTAAATCTCCTCGCTGAGACCCTCGCCCAGCCCCTCCCCGTCCCCCTCGGGGGCCCTCCGATGGACGCGCTCGGCCTGCCCCCCGGTCCTCTCAAAGTGGTCCTTGATCTTTACGAGGACTTTCTTCATCTGGTCGGGCGGGATGTACGTCCCACCCGAGACGATCTCCCCTTCTGCGTTCAGGAAGGCGGTGGTGGGGTAGCCCCCGAAGTTGTACCGCTCCCGGATGTCCGGTCGGCGGTCGATGTCAACCCGAATGGGCACGAAGTCCTCGTTGATGAGACGGATGATTTCGTCGTCGGAGTAGGAGGTCTCATCCATCACGTGGCACCAATGGCACCACACCGCGGAGAGGTCCAGGAGAATCGGCTTGCCCGCCTCCTTCGCCTCCTGGAAGGCTTCCTCGCCCCACTCCTCCCAGCGAATGTCCGTGTGAGTGCCCATCAGTCTCCTATGGCCGAGGAGGCGTTATGAAGGTTTGGAGGCAGGACACGGCCGCGAATTACGTCTTCGCCCCGCCGACCCGACGGGACACCCTTCATTTCGCGCGGGCCTGGCGGATCGTCCCGGCGACGAGGACCACACCCCCACCGACCAGCCCAATGGCGAACGCGATGTCTCCACTGAGAGCGACCAGCGTGATGGTCATGAAATTGAGGCTGATACCCACCAACAGCCCTCCCACCAGGGCCGTGATGACGCCCAGCAGGCGGTTGAAGAGGAGGAAGACGAGCAGGGCGCCCACGAAGAAGGCGAGAAAGGCGAAGAGGAGGGTCCCGGCCGGAATGGCCGCTCCGGGCTGCGTCGTGCCCCCGAGGAGGATGTAGGTCACGGCCCCCACGACGACGCCCGCCGCCAGGGAGACGGCGGCCCGCACCACGAATCCGAAAAGGACCAGGCCCACGATGACCCCGACGATCCCGAAGATGACGGGGAACAGGGAGTCGCCCAGCAGGCTTCCGCCGAGGAAGCCGAAGACCCCGCCGATGAGGGCCCCAAGCACGGCCATGAACACTCGAACGAGGCCCGCGCCGAAGAAGGCGAGGACGAGACCCGCGGCAATCAGCAAGATGCCCACAAGGACCGCCGCGAGAGGGACGACGAGAGCCATGGTCCCGCCATGAAGGGGGAGGGGCATTTAAGTCGAACGGTTGGCCCACGCTCGTGCGAGCCGGGCCGCTAACACCGATTTTCAGCTGAAGAAGAAGGCGGCCGCCTGGGTCACGAAGTCGATGAAGAGGAAGGCCAGGATCCCCGTGGCGATGGTCCCGAACAGGGCGATGTAGAGGGCCGCGGCATAGGGGCGCGGCACCTTGACGGGCTCCGTGGGCCCCTCGAGGATGTACATGTGCTTGATGACCCGGGCGTAGTAGAACAGGGAAAGGGCGCTGTTGAGGACGCCGGCCACGGCCAAGGAGACCATCCACTCGCCGCCCGGGACCAGGCCCGCCTGCACGGCCGACCAGAAGAGGATGAACTTGCTCACGAAGCCGCCCAAGGGCGGGATGCCCGCCAGGGAGAGGAGCATGATCATCATCCCGAAGGCGAGGAACGGCATCCGCTTCGCCAGGCCGCTGTAGTCGTCCAGTTTCTCCCCGATGAGGAGGGTGGCCGTCATCGCGACGAAGATGAAGGCCCCTCCCTTCATGAACACGTAGACGAGAAGGTGGTAGAGCCCGCCCGCCAGCCCGAAGGCCGCGATGGCGGGGTCGGTGTGGCTCCCCACGACCACCGCGATGAGGATGTAGCCCGCGTGGGCGATGCTGGAGTAGGCCAGCATGCGCTTCACGCTCTTCTGGGGGAGGGCAGCCACGTTGCCCAGGGTCATCGTAGCGATGGCCAGGATGCCCAGGGCCAGAGCCCACTGGCCGGCGGTCCCTACGAGGGCCACCAGGAAGATCTTGAAGAGGGCGGCGAAGCCCATGATCTTGGAGGAGGTGCTCAGGAAGGTCGTGATGGTCGTGGGGGCGCCGTCGTAGACGTCCGGGACCCACATGTGGAACGGAACCGTCGCCACCTTGAACCCGAAGCCCGCGATGAGGAGGACGAGACCCAGGGCGACGACGGGCTCGAACTGGACGAGAGCGAGGGGCATGGTGAGCCCGAGGAACCGCAGGTTCGTGGCGGCGGGAGCGTCGGCCTGGGGAGGAATCTGGCTCGCCACGTGGGCACTCACCCCGTAGAGGAGGGAAATCCCGAACAGGATGATGGCGGAGCTCACCACCCCGATAATGAAGAACTTCATCGCCGCCTCGGTGGCCCGGGTGTCCCGCTTCCGGAAGGCCGCCAGGGCGAAGGTGGCGAGGCTCGCCATCTCGAAGGCAAGGTAGAGGACGAAGAGGTCGGTGGTGGATGCCACCAGCAGCATGCCGACAAGGGCGAGAAGGAGGAGGCCGTAGTATTCCCCGATGTTCCGGTCCCCCTTCTCCAGGAAGGACCGGGAGGCCAG
>JBHIDH010000111.1:0-2754 GCA_046759985.1 Thermoplasmata archaeon | reverse complement strand
GCGTCGTGAGCACCTACTATACCGGTGCCCTGCAAACCACGACCTACAAAATCCCAGCCTACAAGTTCGAGGGGACCCGGGTCTACACGAACAAGCCCCCCTGCGGACCGAAGCGGGGGCATGGTACCCCGCAGCCCCGCTTCGCCATCGAGGTCCACTTCGAACACCTCGCCCGGGAGCTGGGGATGGACCCCATCGAGTTTCGGCTGAAGAACCTCGTCGAGCCCTTCACCTACACGGCCAACTGGCTCCGCATCACGAGCTGCGGGCTCCGCGAGTGTGTCGAGAAGGTGCTGGAGGCCTCTCAGTATCGCGAGAAGGTTGGCAAGCTCCCCGAGGGTCACGGCGTCGGCTTTGGCCTGAGCGCGTACCTCAGCGGGGCCAGTCTCCCCGTTTACTGGAACGACATGCCCCACTCCGAGGTCCAGCTCAAGGTGGACCGAAGCGGGACGGTCGCCCTCTTCTGTGGGGCCATCGACATCGGCCAGGGCTCGGACCAGGTCCTCGCCTCCACCACCGCCGAGGTTCTGGGCCTGGAGCCGGAGGACATCCAGCTGGTCACCGGCGACACGGATCTCACGCCGATTGACCTAGGGAGCTACAGCAGCCGCGTGACGTTTATGGCCGGCAACGCCGCCATTCAAGCGGCCGAACGGTTGCGCGCGCAGATTGCGGAGGGCGCGGCCACCCAGCTCAAGGTCCCCGCAGGCCGAATCGCGTTCCAGGCAGGCCGCGTCTTCGATGCCCAACGTCCGGAGGAAGGCGTGCCTTGGGCAGAGGCGTGTGCCCTCGCAGAAACCGTACACGGGAGCCTTTCATCGAGCGGCGCGTACAAGCCACCGGAGTTGTCCGGACCGTACAAGGGCGCCGGCGTGGGCCCCTCGCCCGCCTACAGCTACTCCGCCTGCGTGGCCGAAGTAATCGCCGACAAGGAGAGCGGTGTCGTGGAGGTGGAGAAGGTCTGGATCGCCCACGACATCGGACGATCCCTCAACCCCACCCTAGTCCTCGGTCAGGTCGAGGGGAGCGTGTACATGGGCCTTGGGGAGGTCCTCCTAGAAGAACAGACCTTCCGCCACGGCCTCCACAAGATCCCCTCCATGCTGGAGTACAAGAGCCCCACGACGAAGGACATGCCCCCGGTGGAGACGATCCTCGTGGAGACGGTGGACCCGGAAGGCCCGTTTGGGGCGAAGGAGTGCGGACAGGGCCCCCTCCTCCCGGTCATACCCGCCGTAGCCAATGCGGTCCATGACGCCATCGGTGTGCGGTTCCACGAGATTCCCATCACCCCGGATAAGGTCCTCAGCGCCCTGGACAAGGCGACCCGGGGGGAGGAGCCCCTCATCGGTCCGACTGCCCTGCCCGATTACGGCCTCGACGAGGTCCTCCACGTGGACCCGCCGGATGGCAAGAAGGTGAAAGTCTTCCCCATGCACGGAGGGGGCTGATGCTTCGCTTGCCCCCGTTCACCTACCTCGCCCCGACCTCCCTGGAGGAGGCCGTGGAGGCCCTACGTGAGGGAGGTCCCGACGCCATGATCGTGGCGGGCGGCACGGACCTCTACCCCAACATGAAGCGGCGGCAGTTCGAACCGAAGGTCCTCGTCGGCCTCGCGAACATCCCTGAGCTCCGCCAGATTGGAGGAACTCCGGAGACGGGCTTGATCCTTGGTGCGGGGGCGACCCTCCGCGAGGTGAGCACCCATCCGGTCGTCCGAGAGCATTACTACGCCGTCGCCAAGGCGGCCGGCCTCGTCTCCACCACCCCTCTCCGGAACATGGGGACCATCGGGGGCAACCTCTGTGTCGACCCCCGCTGCAACTACTACAACATGCCCTTCCCGTGGCGGAAGGCCGTCGGATTCTGCCTGAAAAAGGACGGGGACATCTGCCTCGTGGCCCCCGGGAGCCCCCGCTGCTGGGCCCTGTCCTCCTCGGACGTCGCCCCCGTCTCCATCGCCTTGGAGGCCAACCTTCGACTTCTGGGTCCTCAGGGGGAGCGCAAGGTGGTGGCGGACGACTTCTATCGGGACGACGGCATCGACTACCTCACGAAAGAGAAGGACGAGGTCCTCACCGAGATTCGGCTCCCCCCAGCCGACGGCCTCCGGACGACGTACTGGAAGCTGCGACGGAGGGGTTCCTTCGACTTTCCCATCCTCGGCGTGGCCGTGGCACTCGCCATGGAGAACGGGGCGGTGACGCGCGCACGCCTTGTCTTGGGTGCCGTGGCGTCGCGGCCCAAGGAGGTCGTGGAGGCCCGCGAGCTCCTAGAGGGCAAGGAGCCCACCGAGGCGAATGTCGACGCCGCGGCCGAGGCGGCCTTCGAGCTGGCGAAGCCATTGGACAACGCCGACGGCCACTTCTACTGGCGAAAACGCATGGTGCGACCGTACGTGCAGGGTGCCCTGAAGGAAGTCCTACGGATGGGGCCGCCGGAATCGTGGCCCCGAGAGTACAACTAGGACGCGGGGGCGGGCTCCTCGAGCTCCGGCTCCTCCACGGGCGGTTCCTCGGGGGGCTGTTCCTCCGGCACCTCGGCCGTCGCCTCTTCGGGGGCCTCGACGGCAGGGCTCCGGAGGAGTTCGCTCTTCCGAATTTCCACCCGAAAGATGGGCTGAATCGCCTTGCAGGCCGTCGCGATCTCCTTTGCAAGGTCGCCAACGATCATGGCTTGCACGAAGTCCGCGAGGGGTGTCTTCGAGGCCCTCGCGTACACGACCCGGTGCATCACCTTGCGGATGGCGGCCTG
>JBHIDH010000110.1:0-2781 GCA_046759985.1 Thermoplasmata archaeon | reverse complement strand
AGGGGCTTCTTCGTGTCCTCAGGCAGAAGGTCGATGGTGTGCTCCTGCCAGCCGTGGCCGCTGTCGTACCAATAGACACCCCGGTCATCGTCGCCTGTTTTCTGCTCCGTGGAACTTACGATGTCGATGGTGCTCAGAGGGGCGATGATTTCCACGGGGGCGGAGAGCATCTGGTAGCTCTCGGCCGTAGTCATGGCGAAGCCGAAGTCCGCGATGTGACGGATTCGCAGCGCGTAGAAGTTCTGACCTGGAATCCAGGGGTCCTGGACCCGTCTCAGGAGGTCGATGTAGAAGACGTACGAGTTCTCTCCCGGCTGGTCGTACGGGAAAGTGGAAACGTTGCTGACGGGGCTGTTCCCGGGTCTCCTCTTCACGGGCGTTCCTCCGTAGTAGTCCACGATCTCAACGTCCCCAGCGTTGGCGTTCACTCCCACTGGACACGTGACCATGGCAAACCACGGGGAGCAGGATGCGTAATCCGTGTCGAGGTCCTGGAAGAAGACACGAGCGTACAGGAGCTCCGTCGTGTTGAAGCGGGTTGTCTCGACGAGGTCCGAGAGGTCGCCGTCCCCATTTGGGTCTCGATAGGTGACTATCTTCGGATAAGCTGGGGGCGTCCCACTCGTTGAAATCCAGATGTTGTCCATGCCGAAGAGGACGGCGTGGCCCGCGTTATCCTTCAGCGTCAGCTCGACACTGTACGTGCCAACTGTGACGGGCGCCGCGAAGCTGTATTCGTACTCGAAGAATGGAGACGTCACGGTCTGGGTGAATGCGGGGTCGTTCTTCGCAGGATCGCGCGAATCAAACTCCTTGGACGGAGGATAGAGCTTTACCCCCGTGGCGTCCCGCAGGACGAAGCTGTTGATGTTCTCGACATTCTGGATGACGGTGGAACGGGCTATCACGTAGACGGTCGCTCCGGGCTGAAACGTCCGCGTAGGCGTACCCGCCGGGTTGTCTGCCGTGGGCAGTCCGTCCTCGTCGTAGATGTTCCAGCCCTGGTCGCCCTGAGGGCCACTGTCGCCCTGCCCGATGCCCCCGAGGGTACTGTTCCAGGTGCCACCGAAGGGATTGCCGAAGGCACCGCTGCCGCGTCCGACCTTCAGGAAGAGACGGGTGGCGCTCGTATGCCCTTCTACGTCCGTCGCGTTCAGCAGGATAATCCCGCCATCCCACCCCTTTTGGGCCTTGTGGGTAAGGGCCCGGCTGAAGATGCCGTCCCCCGCTAACTTGTCGCCCACCGCCGCGCTGCCGTCATCCAACAGCTGAATGTATCCAAGGGGCGCAAGGGGCGTCGCGGTGAGGCCGAAGGTGAGGTAGGCCCACACGGAACGGTTGTTCAGGTCAAGGTCCGGATCGATGACCCTGGCGTACAGGGTGAACCTGTCAGCGGCCTCTACGCGGTCCCGTGTCGGGGTCGAGGGGAGTGAGTCGACCCACTTGTCTAGGAAGATGGGCGCGTGGTCGCCTGGAACTCCCAGGAGGGCCTGGTCCCAGACAACGGTTCCCCTGACGACATCCACGACGAGGACCGAGACCTCCGCGTTGAGTGGGATGGTCTCGTTCTCGTAGCTCCACGTCTCACCGATATTCCACTGGACGTCGGGACCCTTGACCCCGTACGGCTTGACACTCACGCCGTCGAAGTGATTGCCCTGGGTGCGGAACGCATGGATCTGCTCGTCGATGGTAAGGTAGACTCTCGTGTTCCCGTCGAGGAGGTCGTCCCCTCCGAGGTGGGTGAGGTTCACGTAGGCGCCGGCCCAACTCCCCGCCACATACCGCCCCTCGAGACTCCCGTCGATCCCCACGTTTCCCGCGGCCCGAGGCGCCGGGAGGGTGAAGACCCAGAGGACGATGGAGGAGAAGATGATGACCGTGATGAGGAGGATGAGAATGGTTCCAATGACCTCTGAGACTCCACGATGGTCCCTTGGTCTCCGCGGCAGCACTTGAGCTCCTCCCAGGATGGTGGTTGTTTGGGCCGGCAAGCTTATTTAATCGTTCCCGCGGAATTATCGAGGAAGATAGCCAGGACTCTCGAGGAACCCACTCCTCCTGGTCCCCGGTTCGGCGCTGTGGGGCGATGATGGGACCGATGCCAGCAAAGAAGTTTTAAGTGGCCAGTACCCGCTATGACGAGCAATGCCCCAGGAGGAGGCACGCCGTCTCCCGCCCTCCCTTGTGAGCTTCATGCGGGACCTGGCCGTGGCCTTCCTCCTAGTGGCCATCGTCTTCGCCGCCCTCTTTGCCTTCGCCCGCACCTGGCCCCCGATGGTTGTGGTGGAGAGCGGCAGCATGCAGCATAGCAACACGGAGAGCTTCTTCGGCGTGGTGGACACGGGGGACATCGTGATCGTCCAGACGGCCCCCCTCCGGCGGGACATCGCCACCTACGTCCAGGGCCGCGCCGCCGGCTACGCGACCTACGGCGACTTCGGGGATGTTATCGTCTTCCAAGATCCCGATCCCGCGGCCCCGGAGGGGAGGTGGATCATCCATCGGGCCTTGGTCTTCTTGGCCTGGAACGAGACGGACATGGGCTTCGACATCCCGACTCTCGAGTCCCTGGAGCGAGGAATTGATTGGGACTCCAACGCCGCGACCCCGTTCGGTCTCGGCCCGGGCGATTCCGTCGTCTTGATGGACGTCGGCTTCCGCCAACGCGATGTGACCCTCCGAATCGACCAGTTCTATGGCGACCGGGACCCCGAGGACTGTCCTTCTTCTTGCGAAGGATACGTCACGATGGGGGACAACAATGCCCCCAGCTACGAC
>JBHIDH010000109.1:0-2844 GCA_046759985.1 Thermoplasmata archaeon | reverse complement strand
TGAAGCTCACCCTCACCCGGGAGGAGGTCTTCTACGCCCACCGCGGGCGCCACCCCACCCTCATGTGGGTGAAGACCGGGGTCAAGAAGGACGGCACGATCACGGCCATGCACTTCCGATCCTTCCTGGACGGGGGGGCGTACGGCAGCTACGGGGTCGTGAGCACCTACTACACCGGCGCGCTGCAGACGACCACCTACAGGATTCCCGCCTACAAGTTCGAGGGGACGCGGGTCTACACGAACAAGCCGCCCTGCGGGCCCAAGCGGGGGCACGGCACCCCGCAACCTCGCTTCGCCCTCGAGGTCCACTTCGACCATGTGGCCCGGGAGCTCGGGATGGACCCCATCGCCTTCCGCCTCCACAACCTCGTGGAGCCCTTCACCTACACCGTCAACTGGCTCCGCATCACGAGCTGCGGGCTTCGGGAGTGCGTGGAAAAGGTCGTGGAGGCCTCCGGGTATCGCGACAAGGTCGGCCGTCTCCCCGAGGGCCGCGGCGTGGGCTTCGGCCTGAGCGCGTACATCAGCGGGGCGAGCCTGCCCGTCTATTGGAACGACATGCCCCACTCGGAGGTCCAGCTGAAGGTGGACCGGAGCGGGACCGTCGCCCTTTTCTGCGGGGCCATCGACATCGGCCAGGGCTCCGACCAGGTGCTCGCGGCCACCACCGCCGAGGTCCTGGGCCTGGAGCCGGAGGACATCCGGCTAATCACCGCGGACACCGACCTCACCCCCATCGACCTGGGAAGCTACAGCAGCCGGGTGACTTTCATGGCGGGCAACGCCGCCCTTCAGGCCGCGAAGCGTCTGCGGTCCCAGGTCGCGGAGGGGGTGGCCCGAAGGCTCGAGGTGCCCACGGAACGGCTGGTCTTCCAGGACGGCCGGGTCTTTGACACGCAGCGACCCAAGGAGGGGGTCTCCTGGGAGGAGGCGTGTGCCCTTGCCGAGGAGATGCACGGGAGCCTGTCCGCCAGCGGGGCGTACAAGCCCCCCGAGCTCTCGGGCCCCTACAAGGGCTCGGGGGTGGGGCCGTCCCCCGCCTACAGCTACACGGCCTGCGTCGCGGAGGTCACCGCGGACGAGGAGAGCGGGGTGGTGGAGGTGGAGAAGGTCTGGATTGCCCATGACATCGGGCGGGCGCTGAACCCCACCCTCGTCCTAGGGCAGGTGGAAGGGAGCGTGTACATGGGCCTGGGGGAGGTCCTCCTGGAGGAGCAGGTCTTCCGCCATGGGGTGCACAAGATCCCCTCCATGCTGGAGTACAAGAGCCCGACCACGAGGGACATGCCCCCGGTGGAGACGATCCTGGTGGAGACGGTGGACCCGGAGGGGCCCTTCGGGGCGAAGGAGTGCGGCCAGGGCCCGCTCCTCCCCGTCATCCCAGCGGTCGCGAACGCCGTCCACGACGCCATCGGCGTGCGGTTCCATGAGATTCCCATCACCCCGGACAAGGTCCTGAGCGGGCTGGACAAGAGGGCCCGGGGGGAGAAGCCCCTCGTAGCCCCATCGTCGATACCGGACTACCGCCTGGACAAGGTCATCCGCGTCGACCCGCCCGCCGGGAAGAAGGTGGAGGTCGTCGTCGCCGACGGAGGGGGCTGATGCTTCGTCTGCCCCCCTTCACCTACCTTGCCCCCACCTCCCTGGAGGAGGCCGTCGCGACGCTCCGGGAGCACGGAAAGGACGCCATGATCGTGGCGGGTGGGACCGACCTCTACCCGAACATGAAGCGGCGCCAGTTCGAACCCAAGGTCCTCGTGGGCCTGGCCAACATCCCGGAGCTGCGTCGCTTCGAGGGGAAGCCCGAAGAGGGCATCGCCCTGGGCGCCGGACTGACCCTCCGCGAGGTCAGCACCCATCCCGTCGTCCGAAGGCACTACTACGCCGTGGCGAAGGCGGCCGGTCTGGTCTCCACCACCCCCCTTCGGAACATGGGGACCATTGGCGGGAACCTGTGCGTCGATCCGAGGTGCAACTACTACAACATGCCTTTCCCTTGGCGGAAGGCCGTTGGGTTCTGTCTGAAGAAGGACGGGGACATATGCCTCGTGGCCCCCGGGAGCCCCCGCTGCTGGGCCCTTTCCTCCTCGGACCTGGCCCCCGTGTCCATCGCCTTGGAGGCCAGGCTGCGACTCCTCGGGCCGCAGGGGGCCCGGGAGGTGGAGGCGGATGGCTTCTACCGGGACGACGGGATCGACTACCTGGCCAAGGAGAGGGACGAGGTGCTCACGGAGATCCGCCTCCCACCCGCCCATGGTCTGCGGACGACCTACTGGAAGCTGCGCCGCCGAGGGTCCTTCGACTTCCCCCTTCTCGGGGTCGCGGTCGCCCTGCGGATGGAGGACGGGATGGTGACCCGGTCCCGCCTTGCCCTCGGAGCGGTGGCGTCGCGGCCGAAAGAGGTCGTGGAGGCGCGAGAGCTCTTGGAGGGGAAGGTGCCCACGGAGGCGGACGTCGAGGCCGTCGCCGAGGCCGCCTTCGAGCTGGCGAAGCCCCTGGACAACGCGGACGGCCACTTCTACTGGCGAAAACGCATGGTGCGGCCGTACGTGCAGGGCGCCTTGAAGGAAGTCCTCCGCATGGGGCCGCCGGAGTCGTGGCCTCGAGAGTACAACTAGGACACGGGGGCCGGCTCCTCGAGCTCCGGCTCCTCCTCGGACGGTTCCTCGGGTGTTTCCTCGGGCGATTCCTCCTCGGGTACCTGGGCCGCCGCCTCCTCCGGGGCTTCGACGGAGGGGCTACGGAGGAGTTCGCTCTTCCGGATCTCCACCCGGAAGATGGGTTGGATCGCCTTGCAGGCCGTGGCGATCTCCTTCGCCAGGTCGCCGATGATCATGGCCTG
>JBHIDH010000108.1:0-2941 GCA_046759985.1 Thermoplasmata archaeon | reverse complement strand
GGGTCTCGGAAGCGGTGGGGGCGGATCGGGGCCGTGTCAAGGAGGCCCTGCACGCTCTCGACCGGGGCCTCTACGTCATTAGGAAGTTCACCGGAAGCGACGCCTGGACCTCGAAGAACATCTACCTCGCGTACGAGCCGGAGTCGGACGTGCCGAACGCCCGCGAAACCATCGTTCGGCGGTTCCTCAGGGCGTATGGTCCCGTGAGCCCGGCCGGGGTCAAGGGGTACACCGGGTTTGGGTACGCGGAGGCGGAGTCCATCGTTGATCGCCTTCTCGAGGAGGGCGTCGTGTCCAGGATCCTCGTGCAGGGGGATGGCGATGTGGAGATGCTCCTCCTCACTGAAGAGTTGCCAGCGCTGCAGGAGGTTCGCGCGCGGGCGCCTTCCGACGGTCTGCGCATCCTCTCTCTCAACGACCCGTGGATTCAGCCCATGTGGGCGGAGGTCAACAGTCGGTACGGGGACGGCTGGTACTATCCCGTGGTCAAAGACGGGAAGCTGGTTGGGATGGTGGAGAAGTGGCAGATGAGCGGCTGCCTCGAAGTCCGCGAGATCGAATTGGAGGATCCGGGACTCCTCCCGGAGGTCCTGACCGCCATCCAGGAGATGATGGGCTTCTACCGGCAGCGCGGCTACGAGATCGTCCGGGTCGTTGGAGCCTTCGGGAAAGCCGTCCTCGATGCGGGGGTCGAAGAAGCTTTCGAGGAGGCGGGCTTCCACCGAACGAACGACTTCTTCGCGTGGGGGAAGATGGTCCCCCAGCAATACGGGTGGGAGGAGGTTCTCAGCTACCTCTTCTACCGGCAGGGCATCCATCCCGAAGGAAAGTTCAAGGACGCCTTCGCCGCCATCGAGGCCCTCGGGGGCCTCCGGTCCGACTTCGCCTCTATCCTACGCACCCACCGATACACGCCCCTGAAGGAGCTCTTCGAGAACGGACTCGTTGGGAAGGGAACGGCGATTCCCCCCTACGCCACCTACTGCACGGAGGAGGACCTGGAACTCTACCGGGCTGCGAAGGCCGTGCCCCTGGAGGAGGATATGGAGGAGGTTTGGGAGCTCATTCGGGAGAGTGAACCCGTCTCCAAGGGCCGCCTCCTCGCCCTCGCGCCCTTTCCCAAAGAGGTAACAGAGCGAGCCCTCCGCAAGTTGCTTCGAGCCACCTGCGTGGTTCGGAATCCCCGTCACGGGTACCGGACGGTTGGGGATACGGGTCTCGAGCCCAGGGAAGCAAGAAAAGTCGTCCTCCGAAGGATTTTCGATGGATACGGCATCTTCAGTGCAGAGAACCTCGGGGCCTACACCCGGGGCCACTTCCGGATGGGCGAGATTCGTCGCATCCTGCACGAGCTGGAGCGAGAGGGGGTCTTGGTCAAGGGATTCCTCGTGCGAGGAGAACCCACCGTCTTCTGGATGCTGAACGAGGACGGGTTGGGGCAGGTGACCTACAACGGGCGCTTCGTCCTCTCGCCATGGGACAACCTCTCATTCTACCTACGGAGCTACCTCCAGGAGCGGTGGCGGATGGGAAGCTGCTACGTGGCCTTTGATGGCCCACGCTCTGTGGCGGCCTTCAAGGCCCGGAAGCGAGGCGACGAACTGCTCATCACGGAATTCCAAGGAGACTCCGCGGCCCAGGAGCTCCTCCGGGCCTTCGCCTACGAGAACGACCTCAGCCTCCGGGCCGAAGGGGAAGAGGACGACGACTGGGAACTGATTCGTTGGTACGAGCGCATGTATGGGGGCGTCCGGGAATAGGCGGGTTTGGTGTCCGGTCTCGTGGAAACCTGAAATAACCAGGGCTCGTTGAAACGGTGTGAATCACGAGTTCTTCGCGGCGGGTGCGGTGGGGATCGGTCCAGCCTTCCTCCTCATGTTTTACACGCTCCGCCGCTACGAGTACCCGTACGTGGAGAAGGCCCTCTTCCGCAGCGAGCGACTCTTCCTCAGCTTCGCGATCGGGCTCATCATCGGCGTGATCACAGCGGTGGTCTTCGACGCCCTCCAGGTGGCGACCGTGGTGGTGGCATTCCTCGCTCTCGTCGCCGTCGCCGTCTTCGAGGAGTCCTTCAAGCTCGTGTATCTGAACTACAAGCTCTTCCGGGGAAACTTCGACACCGTGTTCTACGGCCTCGGTCTGAGCTTCGGCATTGCGGCCACCTTCAGCATGGCCTTCGCCTTCCAGGTCTTCACGGGGCCCGCCGCCGTGCTCACCCCACTCAGCGTCGCCCTGCTCCTCATCCTCTCGCTGGCGTTGAACGCCCTCCACTTCTACGCGGGCGCTGTCCAGGGGTCGGGGGCGGGCCGGGGGGCCCCCTGGCGATCCTTCCTCCAGGCTCTCGGCGCGCGCGGGGTATTCGCCCTGTTGCTAGCCCCATTCTTCGCCGTGCTTGAGGTACTCAACCCGGCCGTCCTCGTGGGCTCGCTCCTCGTCGCGACAGGGGTCGCGCTGTACCTGTTTAGGAACGCGTATGTCCACGTGATCCCCAACTCCCTCCCGGCGGACGTGCGACGGCGCCTTCGGCGGCGGCCCTCGGGGGAGGAGGCGAGCTAAACTCAGCGTAGAAACACGAGGGCGGCGATGCAGGCCCCGTAGTGGTCCATGGGCACGGAGAGGTCCTGGATCTGATAGCGGATCTTGCCGAACGCCACCTCCCGGTGGCGCGCCATCTCCTCGATCTTCCACTCCAGGATCTCCTCCAAGGCGGCGCGGGTCCCGTACATGTGGCCCTCGGCCACGTAGCCGTGTCCCGCGTCTTCACGGAAGGCGTACGCGATCCCTGCCGAGATCTGCTCCCCCTCGTTTCCCCGCATCTGGGCCAGGACGCTGTACGTGATCAGGCCCGGGGCGAGGGACTTCGGGTCCACCTCCCGGATGCCGGGCGGGAGCACGGAGGAGACGGAGACGAGGTTCTGCTCCCCGATTCCGGCGCCGATGA
>JBHIDH010000107.1:0-3123 GCA_046759985.1 Thermoplasmata archaeon | reverse complement strand
GCCGGAGCACCTCCATGAGCTGCTTCTGGCGGATTTTGTCGAACCCGATGTAGAAGAGGAGGAGCCCCACGACGACAGTGGCGACGGACCCGCTCAGGAAGAAGGCGCGCCCCACCTCGTCGCCGAGGGTGAGGGCGATGAGCGCTTGTGCGATGGCCGGAAAGCCCGCCAGTACCACGGCGATCCCCCCTCCGAGTACGAACAGGAAGCCCAGCATCGCGAGGAAGAGGCCGGTCTTGAAGCTGATCCGTGCCCGGATTTCCTCCATGGCGCACTCCTGGTCGGACCAAGCGGCCGACGGCTCAGATAAGCGTTTTGTCCCTGTTATCAGCGTCGGAGACGTCTCCACCCCTCGGCGAAAGGGTTATATTGCGCCTCGGCCAGGCGAGGCCATGGCGTGGGAGCAGGCGGAGGTCCGCAGCCTGAAGCCCAACCGCTATGTCCTGATCGGAGACGAGCCCTGCCGGATCATCAGCATCACCACGAGCAAGCCCGGGAAGCACGGGGAGGCCAAGGCCCGCATCGAGTGCCACGGACTCTTCGACAACCAGAAGCGCAGCATCGTCCACCCCGTCACCCACAAGGTGCGCGTCCCGATGATTGATCGCCGCAGGGCCCAGGTGCTTACCCTCGAAGGGGGGGAGGTCCATCTTATGGACCTGGAGACCTACGAAACCTTCACCCTCCCCGTCCCAGACGACTTCGGCGGCAAGCTGGAGCCGGGCCATGACGTCCAGTACATGGTGGCCATGGGGCGGCCCAAACTGCTCAGCAGGCCGTAGGCATGGGCGTGGAGACCCTCCTCTTTGCGGACGCAGGACCTCGGGAGGGGGCCCAGGCCGCCCTTTTCGGGGTTCCCTACGACGGCACCGCCTCCTTCCGGCCGGGCGCCCGTCTGGGCCCCCAGGCGATTCGTCAGGCCTCCTACAACTTCGAGACGTACCATCTTGACCTCGGCGTGGACTTGGAAGGCGCGCGCTTCACGGACCTGGGCAACTTGGAGGAGTTCGGGAGCTCGGAGGCCATGGGGAAGGGCGTGACGCGCTACGTGGAGGACCTGGCCTCCGAGGGCCTGTTCCCCCTGGCCATGGGCGGGGAGCACTCCCTCACCCCGCCGTGCGTCCGCGCCCTGGGCCCCGCTGCCTTCGTCGTGCTGGATGCCCACATGGACTTCCGGGATGCCTACCTCGGCGACCCCAACAGCCACGCTTGCGTGACCCGACGGGTGACGGACCACCTCGGAGGGGACCGTGCCGTCGTCTTGGGCCTTCGGTCTGCCTCCAAGGAGGAGAAGGAGGCGGCGGACCGCCTGGGCCTCCGCTACGTTCCCGCCTCGCAGATTCGCGAGAAGGGCATCGAGGTGGCCCTGGCCGTCCTCGAGGAGTTGCCCGAACGGGTCTACCTCAGCCTCGATATGGACGCCATTGACCCCGCCTACGCACCGGCCGTGGGCAATCCCGAGCCCTTTGGCCTGGCGCCCCTGGAGGTCAAGCGGGTGATTGAGGTGTTGGGCGAGAGGATGGTCGCCTTTGACCTCACCGAGGTGAGCCCGCCCTGGGACCACGGGGAGACCGCCGCGTTGGCCGCGCGGCTGGTCCGGGAGGTTCTGGCGCAGCTCCGTCTCGCGGAGCGGATCTAGTCGGCGGGGGCCCTCGGCCTAGCGGTACCCCGGCACGTCCGACTCCGGGTCGAACAGCCGCCCCACGTCATACTGCTTGATCTCCCCCTCCAGCCGGCGGTCCAGTTCGGCCTTGCGCCGCCGGATCTCCTCCAGCCCCTCGTCGTCCTCCAGGAGGGCGCGTCGAAGCCGTTCCATCTCCGTCGGGATGGCGGGGTCGATGCGCAAGCCTGCGACGGTGAGGATGGAAATCGTGTTCATGGCGATGTCGAGTTCCAGTCTCGTCCGTTCGCGCAGCCCGTGGCCGATCACGCTCTGGCTCACCTTGTCCAGGAACTCTTTGTGGCCTTGGAGCATGGCGAGGATGCGCTGCACCCGCTCGCCCAGCTGGAGGAGGAAGTCCTCGAGCCGCAGGATGGAGTCGTCCATCTCCACCAGGACGCCCCGATCCCCGACCTTGGCCCTCGGGCCAAGTCCCAGGGCTTCCCGAAGCACCTCCTCGGCCTTCCGGCGCCGGGTCATCTCCCTACCGAGGTCCTGTCGCACGCTGCGCTCCTTGTCCAGCTTGACCAGGAGCCGATCCAGCTTCCCCTCAAACCGTCTAAAATCCTTCTCGAGGGCGAACACGCGCTCCTCAACGCTGCCCCGCACCACGCCGATGGGTCTCCCCGGGCCGTTATGAGGATTTGGCCCTGGATATCAGCGGTGAGAGCAAAGGGATAAATACACGTAATTATATTACACGTAATCATGAAAACAGACGACAAGGACCCCGAGGAAGACACCGAAGCCGAGGCGGAGATCGAGATCGAAGAGGAGATTGAAGCCACGGAGGAAGCCGAGGTCGAGGAACAGGACGAGGCGGGCGAAGCCCGGGAACGCTTCATCGACTCCCTCAAGGACCGACTCCGGGACTCCATCGAGGACATCGTGGAGGTCGCCGTCCGGGAGGCCGGTCATGTACGCGGGCGGGCCGGGGTCTGGAAACATCGCCTGGACCACGAGATGGATCGGGTCCGGGACGACGTGCGACGCGCGGTCCGAGCCGCCCGGGTGGGCTTCACCCCCCTGGACCTCAAGGTCGTCAAGCGGGGCCTGCGCGGCCGGAGGAGTACCCTGATGACCCGGGTGAAGGACGAGGACGCACGGCGGATCGACCTCCTGGTCGAGGGGGGCATCTTTCGGAGCCGGTCCGAGGGCGCCGCCTTTCTCATCCACGCGGGCCTCGCGGCGCGGCGCGACCTCATCGACAAGGTCGAGCGGACGGCCCGGAAGATCGCGGACCTGAAGGACGAGCTGCGGGAGGAGTTCTCCGAGGAGTGAGGCCAGGGGCACGGTCACAAGTGCCCAGTTGCTTTAAGAACGGGCCCGGGGTAGTCGAGCGGGAGGCCCAGGAGCATGCCCGATGTCATCATCAAGACGGAGAAGCTCTCCAAGGACTTCCTCAGCAAGGACCGCAAGGGTTTCCTCCGCAGCACGAAGAAGACGGTCGAGGCCCTCAAGGA
>JBHIDH010000106.1:0-3131 GCA_046759985.1 Thermoplasmata archaeon | reverse complement strand
TCCATCAGCAACTGGCAGTCCTTCTTCGGGACCAGCGACATCGGCTACTTCTTCGGGGAGGAGGAGATGGAGGCCCTGCCGTGGGACGATCCGGCGAAGTTCGCGGCGAAGTCCCCCCTCACCTACGTGGAGAACGTCACCACGCCCCTCCTCATCCTCCACAGCGAGCAGGACTACCGCTGCCCGATGGAGCAGGCGGAGCAGCTCTATGTGGCGTTGAAGCGGCTTCGGAAGGAGGTGGAGCTCGCCCGCTTCCCGGACGAGAGCCACGAGCTGTCCCGGTCCGGCCAGCCACGCCATCGGATCGAGCGGTTGACGCGGATTCTGGGCTGGATGGAACGGCACCTGAAGGCCTAGGCGTGGCGCGCCGCTACGCCAGGGCCTCTTCGAAGAAGTCCGCCAACCGGGGATAGAGGACCTTCTGGTTCTTGACCTGGAGGATCCCGTGGCCCTCGTCGTCGAAGACGAGCTTTTCGCAGGGCACCCCGGCCTCCTTCAGCCGCCCCTCCACCTCCCGGACGTTCGCCGGCGTGACGTTGGGATCCTGGAGCCCCTGGATGATGAGCAGCTTGCCCCGCACGTCCCGGACGAAGTGGATGGGCGACCGCTCCCGGTACTTCTCCGGCACCTCCGCCGGCGAGCCGCCCATCATCTCCTCCGAGTAGGGGCGAAGGTCGGGGCGGGTGGTCTCGTAGTCCACCACGAGGTCGGTCATCCCGCACACCGGCGCGGACGCCGCCACCTCCTCGGGGAAGTGGGTGATGGCCCACCAGCTGGAGTAGCCGCCGTAGCTCGTCCCGGTGATGCCCACGGCCCCGGGCCGGGCGGTGCCCTGGGCGAGGAGGGCCTGGACACCGGCTCGGATGTCCTCCTGTTCCCGGCCGCCCCACCCGTCCTCCTTGATGAGTTCCCGGAACCGGACGCCGTACCCGGTGGACCCGCGGTAGTTGGGATCGAAGACTGTGAACCCCCGCGCGCAGAGGTACTGGATCTGGGGGTTCAGCACGTCCCGCGAGTGGGCGGTGGGGCCCCCGTGGACGTAGACAATGGTCTTGCCGTTCGGACTCGACGGACGGTAGAGCCAGCCGTGCAACGCCAGGCCATCCGTCGACGTCCAGCGAAAGTCCGCAGCGGGCGTCAGGTCCTCACGCCGCACGGAACTGAGGGTCATGACGTCGGTCAGGTGCCGCAGATCCAACGGCCGGCCGGCCTGGGGATCGAAGCCCACCACGTCCGTGGGGTGGATCGAGCTGTAGTACAAGCCGGCCCACTCACCGCCGCGAATCGGGGCGAGAGGCGTCAGCGTTCCGCGCGGGAGGACGACCTCTCGCTCTTCCTCCGACCGGAGGTCGCGAATGGAGGCCCGGTCCCTCGCCTCCACGGTCTCGACCAGGACGAGATGTTCGCGGGGGTGGGGACAGGCGATCCACTCCACGTTGCGCCCCACGTCTGGCCCACGGAGGATCCAGGTGACCTCGTCCTGTCGGGGGTCGTACAGGCCGACACTGGCGTGCGCTTGGCGCCTCCCGTCCAGGGAGTCGGTCAGGAAGGCGACCTTCCCGTCGTAGGTCCACGTGGCCGACACGTCGGCCTGGTCCCCGAAGTGGAGCACCTCCCGGTCGTCCGTCCCGTCCAGGCCCACGATCCAGTACTGGGTCCCCGCGGGGTGGCGGTCCTTTCGGTTGTACAGGACCCAACGCCCGTCGGGACTCACGCTCGGGTAGACGTTGCCCCGCTGGGCGGGCGAGGCGATGACCTCCCGTCCCCCCGTGGCCACGTCGTGGACGACCACCCGGAAGGTCTCGAGCTCCCGGTCGCCTGCGAAGTCGTAGTTGGCGGCGTAGACCAAAACCTCCCCACGCGGGTCGAATTCTCCTCCGCGCAGGTAGTAGCGGGGGTCGGGCTCCGTGAGCCGGCGGAAACGGCCGGGCTCGTCGAGAAAGACGCGGTAGAGGGTCTGCCGCTCGTTGCCCCCCCGATCCTCCGCCACGAGGACAGAGCGGGAGTCGGGGGCCCACGTCTTCAGGACGGTCCGCTCGGGGGTCTCCGTGAGGGCCGTCAGGGACCCGTCCCCCTCCAGGGGGAGGTCGAAGACGTCCAGGCTCGGGTGGAGGCGATGGATGGTGAGGGCGATGTGCCCGCCATCGGGCGAGACGCGGCCGCCGAAAATGGTCGGCAGGGACATGAGGGCGTCGAGGTCCAGGGTCCTCCCCGGCATGGCGAGGATATGGGGCTGGGTCGATTGAAGGTTTTGCGTCGACGCGCCATCCGCCCTCTTTGCCTTCGTCGCGCTCCGGACATCCGGGGGACGCGGGGGCCTGTCGGGGGAATCTAGGCGGGAAGCACGGGGTCCGAGTCCTGCCACCGGGGGTGGAGGACGAATTTCGCCTTCATGTCCTCCCAGTGCTTGCAGTTCAGGTACCGCTTCGGGAGGACGGTCCGCAGGTACTCGATGTACTCCTCCCGCGGGATCGGCTTCCGGCCGTCCGCCATGAGGTGGCCGTCCAGGTCGTAGGGGAGATAGACGTAGCCCAGGCGGCCCGTCTCGGGGTCCCGCTCCCGATACTCCGCGAACTCCGTCAGCCCGCGGAAGCGGAAGAAGCGTCGGTCCGGCAGGCGGACCAGGTCCTCCGGTCCGAGGCCCTCCACCGTCTCTCCGCCGTCCTGGATCCGATGGAGGATCTGCGCCGCCCGGGCGCGGGGGACCCGGGCCTTGGCCATGATGACGGCCAGGTTGATGTCCCGGACCTTCCCCCGGACCTCCCGGCTGAAGAGGGCCTGGGCCTCCGCGTTGGCCAGGGTCTTGAAGACGCCCTTGACCTGCTGGCCACTCAGCTCGCTGCCGAACATCTCCAGGCCGCGGGGGTACCAGGCGTTGATGGTGTGCTGGAGGTCCTCGATGCCGAAGTTCCCCCCGTCCAGGGTGGCGGCCACGGCGATGGCCCTCGTCAGCCGCTCGCCCGCCGCCAGGTGGTAGGACTCCTCCATGAACCGCATGAAGGGCATGGAGAGGGCCATGGGGGCGTAGAGGAAGTGGTGCTGCATCTCCAGCTGGTACTTCCCCACCCGGTCGATGAGGGCCATGAAGACCCCCTCGTCCATGAGGCTGAGGAAGGGGATGTTGAAGGCGT
>JBHIDH010000105.1:0-3138 GCA_046759985.1 Thermoplasmata archaeon | reverse complement strand
CGTAGAACCGCTCTGCAGGCGGTCACATCGCCACTCTGTCACCCCGGCGCACGTGTCAGACCCGGAGGCGCCTATTTAACGCTGAGCCGGCCCAACGGAGCCTATTTTTAGAGGCCTGGGGTTGAACCGGGGATGGCGGGAAAGACCGTGACCGACGCGATCCACGGGTCCATTCCGGTGGACAGCGTTGCGCTAGACCTGCTCGAGAGTTTGGAGCTCCAGCGCCTCAACGGCATCCGCCAGCTGGGCCTCACGTACCTCGTCTTTCCCGGGGCCAACCACACTCGCTTAGAGCACGTCCTGGGTGCCCATCACGTCGCCGGGGAAATCGCCCGGTCCCTCGCCTTGCCTGAGGACGAGGCAACCCTGGTCTCAGTGGCGGCCCTCCTCCACGATCTCGGGCACGGCCCCTTCTCCCACACCCTCGAGCGCATCCTCGCCGAGGCGACCGGTCTCGATCACATGGAGGTCACGAAGCGCATCATTCGCGGGGAACAGGACAGCGTCCCGAACGCAGAGCGGAGCGCCTTCGCGGCACCCTCGACCGTAGCGGACATCCTGGAGACGTGGAGCGTTCCCCGGGCGGAGGTGGCGAATCTCATCACGGGCGGTGACCCTGTCCCGGGCCTCCTCGCCTTCGGGGGCGAGGAACCGAGTCCGGCGAAACCGTATCTCTACCAGATCATCCATGGCGCCCTCGACGCCGACCAGATCGACTTCCTCCTCCGCGACGCCTTTTACACGGGGGTGGCCCACGGAATCATCGATTTGCCGCGTCTGCTGAGTACCTTTCGCCTCGCGAAGGGGAACCTGGCCGTCGACCGCAAGGGCCTGAGCGCCGTGGAGGGGACCCTCGTGGCCCGTGGGCTGATGTACACCTCCGTCTACTTCCACAAGACGGTCCGCATCGCCGAGACCATGCTGGCTCGGGCGGTGGAGATGGCCGGGTCGCCGGAGGATGTCTTCCTGATGAACGACGCGGAGCTCATGGCGTGGCTCCTCGCCCAGGAGGGCCATCCCCGGACGACGGCGCTCCGGCTGAAGTACCGAAGGCTGTACAAGCGGGTCCTTACCCGGGGGACGGGGGAGCTGAGTCCGGAGGAGAAGGCGCGCCTTGTCGAGCTCTCCGCCCCGGAGAAGCGCAAACAGGCCGAGAGCGCCGTCTGCCAGCGACTGGGCCTCCAGCCGGGGAGCGTCATCGTCGACATCCCTGCGCCCGAAATCCTCCTGACGGAACCCCGCATCTCGCTGGTGGACCTTGGCGTCGTCGAGAACGGCCGGGTGCGGCCCTTCCGAAAGGTCAGCCCGCTGGCGCGGGCGCTCCGGGTCCGGGAGGCCGTGGACTGGGCCGTCATGGTGGCCGCCGACCCCTCCCACGCCTCCGAGGTTCGAAAGGCAGCCCCGAAGGTCCTCTTCGGGTGATCCCAGGCCGAACCAAGGCGCCAGACCCCCGGATCCCCTCCGCCAGAGTAATATGGCCCAGCCACCTTGCGCGAAGCGGTAGCCGTGGGATTCGCGAACATGGAGCCGGTTCCCGACCGCCCGGTCTTGCGGGCGGGCGAGGACCTCATCGTCGCCGACCTCCACATCGGGAAGGAGGAGGAGCTTCGTCGAGAGGGCTTTACCCTCCCCAGCCAGACGAAGAAAATGGGCGAGGACATCGCCTCCATCCTGGAGGAGGTCCGGCCCCGACGCCTCGTCATCCTGGGCGACCTAAAGCATGAGATCCCCCGGTTCACGGGCCTCGAGCGGAGGGACGTACCGCGCTTCTTCGACCTCCTCGAAGAGGCGGTTGCCGAAGTCCATCTCGTCCAGGGCAACCACGACGGGAACATTGCCTACCTGCTGCCCCGCTGGGTGACCCTCCACGGTCCCGAGGGGTATCGGCGGGATGACGTGGCGTACGTCCACGGCCACGCCTGGCCCTCCCCCGAGGTCATGGAGGCACGCACGCTCCTCATGGGCCACAACCACCCGACCCTCCTCTTCCCCGACCGCCTGGGCCCCCGCACGTACGCGCGGTGCTGGGTCCGGGCGCCTTTCGTGGCGGACCACCCGCGCTACGAGCGACGCCCTAAAGAGCTGGTCTTGGTCCCCGCCTTCAACGAGTTCTCCGGGGGCACCCCGATGAACGAGAGGGGTCGTCGTTACCTCGGTCCGATCCTGAAGTCCGGCATGGTGGGCATGGAGCGGGCCCAGGTGTACCTGCTCGACGGCGCCTACCTCGGGCGACTCGGGGGCATGATGGTCGAGGGGCGCGGGAGGAAGGAGTCGGCCCGTCCGAAGTCCTCCCCCCGTAAGGCCCGGCGAGAGGATTCGCCCTGATGCCCGGCGGAGGAAGGGGATGGGCCCGGTCGGGATCGAACCGACGATCTCCACCTATCCTATCGGGGATTGTAAGGGTGGCGTCATTGGTGGGCCTCGGCGAGGCAAACCACTAGACCACGGGCCCCGGCCAGGCGAACCAAAGAGGCAGTATAACGCTTTGGGGGTCAGGAGGCGGCGACCTGTTCGACCACGAGGTCGACCTGCTCGTCCACCCGGGACACGTCGGCCCCAGGGGGCAGGACCACGACCAGCATGGAGCGCCGATCGGCCTCATAGATGACGATCAGCAGGTCCTTCGACTCCATGAGAATCCGGGTAGGTGCACTCTGACCCATCTCGGTCGTGGCCGTCATGGCCGCGCCCATGATGGCGGCGCACATGATGGAGAAGGTCTCCGAGGAGACCCCCTCGGGGAGGTCCTCAGCGATGACTAGGCCGTCGCGACTGATGATGGCCGAGGCCATGGCCTCCGTCTCGTCCTTGAGCCTCCCGAGCACGTCCTCCAGGCCCATCCCTATCCCTCAACCTTGAACACGCAGGCGGAGTTGCCATTGCTGGTGCACTTCGTCTCGGTGAGATTCACGCGCGGGCCGCCATCCGATTCCAGGACCCGCGAGAGGATCCCCTTGAGACGATGGCAGGTGACCGACCCGGCGTCGTCGGTGGCCTCGATGGATCCGGCCACCTTCACCTCCTTCTCCCCGAAGGTGATGTCCTCCGCCCAGCCTCGGGCGATGAGGATGCGGCGGCAGGCATCGAAGAAGTCTTCCCCCTTCGCCGCCATCTCGGCGACCTCCTCGCCGAGGGAGA
>JBHIDH010000104.1:0-3164 GCA_046759985.1 Thermoplasmata archaeon | reverse complement strand
TGAAGAACGGGAGGTTGTAGGCCATGACCGGAATGTCCACCGCCTTCCGGATGGCCTCATAGTGCCGGCGGATCCCTTCCTCATCCGGCCGGATGTAGAAGGGGTTGATGACCATGACACCATCCGCCCCCGCCCCCTGGGCGTCCCGAGAGAGGGCGATGGCCTGACGCGTCGAAGGGGCACCCGTCCCGACGACAACCTGGGCGCGCCCCGACACCTCCTCCACGGTGGCTTCGGCGACCTTCGCCCGCTCCTTCGGGTCCATTGCCGTGAACTCGCCCATGCTGGCCATGGGGACTACACCGTCGACGCCCGCCTTGACCAGGTTCGTGACGTGCCGAATCTGCGCCTTCATGTTCACCTCCCCTCGGGTGTCGAAGAAGGTGAGGAGCGGGGTGTAAACCCCCTCGAACGGTCGCATGGGCGTCGGCGATCATGGCGGGTTGGCTCTTAAATCCGTGGGCAGTCGGCGCCACTGCCGCCTCCGTTGGTCTCGGAGAAGCCCTCTTAATCCACGCCCGGCATGCTCACTTTCGTGATTGCCAACGCGGCAGACCTCACCGCGGGGCCGTCGTCCCCGCAGCTTCGCGAGTTACGCCGCGACGCCCTGGATCTCCTGGACATCGCCCTCCGGGCTGTGGACGCGGGGAAGCGGCTGGAGGCCCATCTCCGCAGGACCGACGAGATCCTCGAGGCCGCCGGGCTCCACTGGGACCTGGCCCACGTCGACCACGTCCGCCTCCTGGCTGTCGGGAAAGCCAGCCTGCCCATGACCGAGGCGGCCCTTCGCCACGTCGACCCCACCGAGTCGCTGGTGGTCACCCACACAGAGGAGGATCTGGCGGCCCCCAACGTCTCCGTCGTCCAGGCTTCTCACCCCATTCCGAGCGCACGCAGTCTGGAGGCGGGCAAGGAGGCCCTTGCGATGGCGGAGCGTTGCGGTCCCCACGACCTCTTCCTCGTCCTCCTTTCGGGGGGCGGATCTGCCCTCCTCGAGCATTCCGAACTCCCCCTTGAGGACTTGCAGGAGACCGGGCGACTTCTCCTCCGGAGCGGAGTGGACGTCGCAGCGATGAACGTCGTCCGAAAGCACCTTTCCCTCGTAAAGGGAGGCTGGCTCGGGAAGGCCGCCACCCGACGAGGGGGTGAGGCGGCCACCCTCGCTCTCAGTGACGTCGTCGGGGACGACCCGTCCGGGATCTCTTCGGGCCCCACCATCCCCGATTCGTCCACCTTTGGCGATGCCCACAGGGCCCTCCAGGAGGGCGGCCTCTGGGATCGGGTCCCCCCCGGGGTGAAGGACTGGCTCCAGTACGGGATTAGGGGCGAGGTGCCGGAGACCCCCAAGCCGGGGGATCCCGACTTGCGTCGATCCGCCTTCCGAATCATCGGGAGCATCGCCGACGCGTGTCGCGCGGCCGTCGAGGAGGGTCAGCGCCGGGGGTACGCCACCTACACCTATGGGACGCAGGTTGAGGGGGAGTCGCGAGCCGTCGCCCGGGATCTGCTCTCCGTCGCCGTCTCCGTGCAGGAGGAGGATACTCCCGTGGCGGCGCCGGCGCTCATCGTGGGAGGCGGGGAGACGACGTTCCGAGTCTTGGGGCCAGGGACCGGAGGGAGAAACCTCGAACTCGTACTCGCCGCGGTCCGGGGACTTGAGGGGAGACCGATGGTCTTCCTCTCCTGCGACACGGACGGCCGCGATGGCGAGACCGAGGTCGCCGGGGCCATCGCGGACGCGGAAAGCCTCAGCCGTGCTCTGAGGATGCGCTTGGAACCTGAGGCCTTTCAGGCCGAGAGCGACTCCTATGGTTTCTTCGCGCGACTGGAAGACACGATTCGAACCGAATCCACCCGGACGAACGTGATGGACCTGCAACTCGTTCTCGTGGGATCGCCGCCCGAAGCCACCCTGACCATCTGAGAATCTGGTCGGATTGTAACGACTTCTCTGAATCTGCCACCTTGCCGGGGGGATTCGAAACATCCTACGTCCTCAGGGGGGACGTTTCCGTCAGAGCTCAGAGTTCGAGGCCTCCATGCAGGCGATCACGGCGCGCCTCGTCCTTTTCGCGTAGGTATTTCCGGAGGCTCGATAGGCTCCTCCAGTCGCCCTGGAGCATGATGTCCCGGACGGGGACTCCTTGCTCGCTGAGGTGTGTGGCGCAATTGGCTCGGACGAGCTGGGGATGGACGTGGGTCGGATGGTCGGGGGGAAGACTCGGAACCTCATGCCACAGATTCGCTCAAGTACAATCATCCGTGAGGGTCCAACCTCGGGAGGCGACCTTCGTCCTGCTCACTCGCCTTATCCCTCGATCATATCCCTGAACGGCTCCACTAAGACCCGGTCGACCTCTTCGACCTCACGTACCGTCAGGATTCGAAGTCCCGGGCGGTTCGAGCTCCACTCTCCCGCGGTTTCGGGGGAGGCGAAGAAGTTGACGCTGTTGCAAAAGGACGCTCGAATGTCGGTAGTGTCCACACCTATGACCCATGACACAACGGCGCTCCCGGGATCTATCTTGACCACCCCTTTAGGGCTCACCTCAAGCCGAATCGTGGCTCCACTCACAGGATCGGGGGATTCCACTCGAACCGGCTTCTGGACGATTGCGGCAAGAGATATTGCGTCCGATGCGCACCAAGAGAACAACTCTTTCCCTGCGACCAGGAGACGGTGGACCGTCGGATTCAGGGAGAGCCCCATCACGGCTACAACCTCGCCCTCCTCATTCACTTCGACCCCACTCCCGAGCTGGCCAAGGATCGTCTTCACTTCATCACGAGTAATACCGAGAGCCGCGGCGATCCGTTCCGGGGACACAGGATGCCCCTCAGAGAGTAATCGCATGCATCGAATAACGAAGAGCTGAGTTTTGGGACCCAGCTGGTCAAACAAGACTGTCAGGGGCCGGGCAAGCTCTTCGTAGGTTGGGCCCTCGTTCTGCATGAGAGTGTACCTGTTACTATTACTCAGTTCTCCAGCTTGAGTGCCCCCTTGAACGGATGAGCCACCGCCTTAACGAATGAAGGTCTGGCAGAAATGAGGTGAGCTCGAAGTGGTGTCAGGCGAGAGGGTTGTGGCTATCTGAGCTAATTGGAAGAATCCCTCCAGCGGCTTGATCGCACACTTCCTCTCTCCCCCACGCGTATCTCCCAGC
>JBHIDH010000103.1:0-3167 GCA_046759985.1 Thermoplasmata archaeon | reverse complement strand
CCGTCGGAGATGCGTGTGCTCTCCCGCATATCGGGGAGCGACCTCATGGCCGACCGCGATGCAGGCTATGCGATCGTAGGTCTCTTCCTCTATGAGAGGACCCTCGCCATCATCACCAGCCTGCACCCTTCCGACTACGGGTTCTCCGCCGGGACCGTCGTCGAGGGTGCGGGGGTGGGCGGATGGACCCTCGTCTCCCTCTATTCCACGCGGGACCCCGAAAGCCCGACCCCCTTGCACGAGTTCGAACTCACAGGCGCGTATCGGGCCTCCCGCATGAAGGGGGCCACGGTCTATCTCGTGCTCCACCAGTACCTCGTGGTGGGCGAGGACGAGACGTCCTACCCCGTGATCTGTGAGGACGGCCTCTGTCAGGAATACGACGCGGCCCGCATCTACTACGATCCCGAGGTGGAGGAGAGCGGGTCGTTGACGAACGTCGTCGCCCTGGACCTCCTCGACGGGGAGACGGGGTATCTGTCCGTCCTCACGGGCTTCGTCTCGACGGTCTACATGTCCCCGGCCAACCTCTACGTCACGTTTGGCAAGTGGCGCCGGGCGGGGGTGTTCATGCCAGGCGAGGGGGATACGCTCACCACCTCCATCTACCGGATCGCCGTCGAGGGGACCCAGCTCCATCCCGCGGCGGGCGGGGACGTGAAGGGGTGGCTGCTCAACCAGTTCTCTCTCGACGAGCAGGATGCCCATCTGCGCGTCGCCACCACCACCTGGGGCGACGTGCCCCAGAACCATGTCTACGTCCTCGACGAGGCGCTCGAGGTCGTGGGGGCCCTGGAGGGCCTGGCCCCCGGTGAGACCATCTACTCCGCGCGTTTCCTCGGCGACTTAGGCTATTTGGTGACCTTCGAGAAGGTGGACCCCTTCTTCGTCCTCGACCTCGCCGACCCCCGTCGCCCCAGGGTCCTCGGGTACCTGAAGATCCCCGGCTTCTCGGAGTATCTCCACCCCCTCGATGAGACCCACATCCTCGGCGTGGGCAAGGACACGATCGAGGACCCCGGCGGCGCGTTTTCCTGGTTCCAGGGCCTCAAGCTGTCGCTGTTTGACGTCAGCGACGTGGGGGACCCGAAGGAGGTGGCCAAGCTGCTCCTGGGCGACCGCGGGAGTTCCTCGCCCGTCCTGTATGACCACCGGGCCTTCCTCTACATCCGGGAGGCCCGGCTCGTGGTCCTCCCGGTGGACCTCGTGGAGCTTGTCGAGCCCCCGACGGGCGACGGCGAGTTGCCCCCCTGGGAGTACGGCACGGAACCCTGGCACGGCGCCCTGGTCCTGACGGTAACCCCGGAGACCGGGTTCGAGGTTCAGGCCTGGATTAGCCACCTTCCCCTCGAGGACCAGGCCTGTCGCTACGCCGGCGGGCCCTACGGCGTCACCCGCGCCCTGTACATCGGCGAGTACCTGTACACGGTCTCCCCGCGGGTCCTGCAGGCCCATTCCCTCCTCGATTTCTCGGAGGCGGGCTCGCTGGTCTACGATGAGGCCCCGGGACACGGGTGGTGTTGAGGCACGCTCATATAAGGCCGGTTCCCGATACACAGGATGGGAGCGACCATGCGCGTCACCCTGGACAAGAAGGCCCTCCTCGCCCTTGCCTCCGATACCCGCCTGGAGATCATGCGGAACCTGCAGCCGAAGCGTCGGACGGTGACGCAGGTGGCGGATGCCCTGGACATCGACAAGGGGGGTGTCCACCGCCATCTGCAGAAGCTCGTGGAGGGGGAGCTCGTGAGGCGGTACGACGACCATGGCTTCGTCTACTACGGCCTGAGCTGGAAGGGCCGCGATCTCCTGAACCCCACGGAGAACACGAAGATCGTGATCCTGCTGGGCCTCTCGGCGGTGCTCCTCCTCGGGGCCGTCTTGGTGACCTGGGCGGCCCTCACACCGGTGCCCGGTCCGGCAAGTGCCGATCCCTACTTCGGGGACTTCGAGCAGGACTATCGCCTGGGAGAGTTCCCGGATAGCCTCGATACGGGCACCGCCTCAGGAGCGACCGAGCCCGCCACCGCGGCGATGAATCCCGTCCTCCTCCTGTTGGGCCTCCTTCTGATTCCCGCGGCGGCGGTCCTCCTGACGATCGCATCCCAGCGGCTGCGAAGGCCGATGCAGAGACCGGCACCCCGGAGCGAAGCGGTCTCCTGACCCCCCTCGGCGGAAGATCGTCACGTAGAGGCCGCCCGGGACCGGATGCGGGCCCGCCGGACGAAGAAACCTTTTTCCCCGCCCTCTCCGTGGGCGTGCCTCCGTGGTGCTCGAAGCCCAGGCCGGGTTGGTCCTCGCCCTCCTGGGCCTCCTGGGTCTCGTCCTCCTTCCCTTCGCGTCCCGGATCCGAGCGACGCCGGGGCCGTGGCTCGCCCTCTTCCTCGGCGTGCTCCTCTACCTCGTTGTCCACGACCTCATCGACGCGTTCTTGTTGGAGTCCGCGCTCCGCCTCGACCTGGGGATGGCGGGGACCATCGCCCTGATGGGCCTCGGCCTCTTCGTGGGGGGCGCCGCCGCCCTCCTCCTTCTGCGCAGGGCCTCGGACCGGGGCCGTCTCGAACTCGGCGTCGCGGTCCTCGTGGGCCTCGTCCTGGCCCTCCACGGCGCGCTGGATGGCCTCGTCGTCGGCATCACCCTCCAGATCCTCTCGCAGGCACAGGTGGTGGAGGCCTCCGCCGTTGTCCTGCAAGCCGTGCACAGGACGTTCGAGGGGGGAATCCTCGTCGTGGTCCTCCTCCTGGCCGGCGTGCGGACCACGCGGATCTTCGCGGCCGTGGTCTACGTGGGCCTACCCCTGGCGGCCACCGCCGCCCTCGCGCCCCTCACCCCGGACCTCGTCTCCGCGGCCGTTTCCGTCCTCCTGGGGTTCCTGGCCGCCGGCGTCCTGTTCGTCCTCTTCCTCCTGGGCGCCTGGACCGCCCTCGCGAAGGAGGTCGGATCCTTCCGTGCCGCCCCGTGGTTCCTCGTGGGCTTCCTCGTGATGTTGGTCGCCCACAATCTCGCCCACTGAGGGCGCGTGTCCCCGCCGCCGCCGGTCCTCCTAGATCGTCTCCCCGACGAGCGTGAGGAGCAGGGCGATGGCCAGGAAGAGGGGGATGAGGGCCACCAGGGCGAGGGCCCGCGGCTCGTAGCGCACGTGCATGTAGTAGAGGACCACGAGGGCC
>JBHIDH010000102.1:0-3175 GCA_046759985.1 Thermoplasmata archaeon | reverse complement strand
CGTCGGCGATGACCATCGCAGGGTTCAGGGCCAAGGCCATGGCGATCACCGCCCGCTGCCCCATGCCCCCGCTGTACTCGTGGGGATAGTCGTCGATCCGATCTTCGGGGATCCCGACGAGGTCATAGAGCGTCTTCACCCGCTCCCGCGCCTCCTCCTCGGTCACCTCCTCGTGGGTCCGGATGGCCTCGACGATCTGGTCCCCCACCCGGAAGACGGGGTTGAAGGCGTTCATGGCCCCCTGGAAGATCATGGAGATCTCCTTCCAGCGCAGCTTGTTGATCTCCTTGTCGTACTCCTTCAGCCTCCCGTCCTTGAGTCGTGTGATGGCCAACAGGTCGTAGCTCTCCTCGAGAGCCTCCAGCCTCTGTCGAACCTCCTTCGGGGGCTCCGACCCCCCGCCTCGACGAACGGCCGACTGTTCCTGAAATCTCTTCTCCTCCCCCTTGAGACGGCCATACTCGTCCTGGAGGTAGTCCTTCAGCGGTTTCACAGAGTCCCCGTCCCAGTCCGGAGTCTTCTGCGCCTGCTGCAGGTAGGCGAGGCGCTGAAGCCTGACCTCCTCGGGTTCCCTGAAGAAGACGCGACCAGAGAAGACGTAGGCGTTGTCGGGGAGCAGCTGCGAGATCGTATACCCCAGGGTCGTCTTCCCGCAGCCGGACTCCCCCACCAGGCCCAGCGTCTCGCCCCGATCCAGGTCTACGGTGACGTCGTCGACGGCCTTCACCCAGCCCTGCTGCACCTTGAAATACGTGCGAATGTGGTTCGCTTCGACGAGCATGGCTTAGCGCTTCCTAAGCCGCGGGTTCACGATCTCATCGGCCGCTCGGCCCACGAGGTAGAACCCCAGGCTGATGAAGGTGATTGAGAGGCCGGGCGGAAGCAGCCACCACCACGCCCACAGGCTCCCAGATGTCTGAATCGTGGACAGCATGATGCCCCATGTGACGACCCTCGGATCGCCCAGGCCCAAGAAGCTGAGGGCGGCCTCCGTGAGGATTGCCCCTGCGACGAGAAGGGTCATGTAGAGGAAGGCGAAGGGAAGGACGTTGGGGGCCAGGTGTCGGAACATGATGCGGGTTTCCGATGCCCCCGCGATCTTGGCCGCGTCCACGAAGGGCCTCTCTCGGAGGGAGAGTGTCTGGGCTCGAATCACCCTAGCGATGCCCGGCCACCCGATGATGGCGATGATCAGGATGATGTTCCAGATGTTGGGCCCCAGGATGGCCGTCAGGATGAGGATGATGGGCAGGCCGGGCAGCACCAGCGCGATGTCCGTCACCCGCATCAGGACGACGTCCGTTGACTTGCCCTTATAGCCCGAGACGAGGCCGATGAAGGTCCCGATGACCACGGCGAAGAAGGCGGCGAGGATGCCGATGAGGAAGGCGATCCGGGTCCCGAAGATGAGATGGGTGAGGATGTCGTGGCCGAGATTGTCCGTTCCGAAGATGTACCAATTGCCAGAGGGGTACTGACCTGGGGGGAGAGGGGCTATGATGCTCCCGGTGAACTGGTGGACCAAGAGTTCACCAAGGGCGGCATCGAAGATGAGGCCGTGGGTCTCTTCCGCCGAGAGCGTCCCATGCTTCGTGCCGACGAAACTCCCGACCCAGACCATATCCCGCGCGACCCCTCTCGCCTGGGCAAAGGGACTCGCGCCGGCGCGAAGGCCCAAGTCGACTTTCGTCGTGATCGTGTACACCGTATTGCTCTCTCCCAGGACCATCACGCGGGACGTCTGGAACACGAAGTAGACATCCAACACCCGTTCCGGCATCGCCCCTTCGAAGCCCTCCTGGGACTCGAGGCTATCAAAGTTGACCCGATACACCCGCGCGGGGGATTCCTCCCCCACTAGGTTGGCGGCGAAGTGGAGGAACCTCGCGCCACCCGGGTCAGGACGCGTGAGGATCTCGGCACCGGCACTGGCGACAACGAACTCCTGCAGGATCACATCCGTGCTGGGGGAGAGAAAGGCGACGCCCGCCGCCTGATCGGACTTCAGGGGGAGGAAGAGGTAGTGGGGGAAGTCGCCCCGGGTGAACCCAATGGGTGCCGTGAGGACCGCCGTGCGGTTCGCCAACGTCAGGTTCAGCTCCGTGCGCAGCCCCCCGGTCACGTTGTAGATGAGGAGGGTCTCCCCCGAGGGGACGTAGATGCCCGATTGGGGGAGGTCACGTTTCGTGTTGTTGATAGCGAAGGGGGCCGCCGTCACCGTAGCGTTCGTATCCAGGACCCGCTGGACCGACTCAACTCCGCCCTCGTTCCCCACGTACTCCACCCGATACGCCGTTACCTTTGTCGTGTTGGCGAACGCGAAGTACCGGAAGGGCCCCTCGGTCTGGAAGAACCCCACACTGGACTCCGTAGGGATGATATCCATATCCCCCGCCGAGGTCGGGTCCTGACTTATCCACGTCGGCCGGAAGCCCAGATCCGCCGCGACCACGACCTCCGCGACAAAGGGGTTCAGCAGGACAAAGGTCTCGTTGGCCACGAAGGCGAGGAGGCCGTTGAACTCCAGGTCTCCCAGCCGGCCGCGGAAGTTCAGGCCCTGGGCGACGTAGAGGACGTCGGATAGGGGCGGCTCGAGCCCAAAGTCCCGGATGTCGAACGCGAAGGAGGCGTTCCCCAGCTCAAAGGGGGTCTCATTCCCCAACGCTCTCTTCCCGAAATCCATGAAGATATGTCCGTCTCGGTCCGCGACGATGATCCATTGCCCACCATCCAGGGTGGCAAACGTGGGAACGGAGGGCCCCACCACGGGTCTCTGATACTCAGGGCCCGCCGTGTAGTTCAACGGATAGCGCTTGAGGAGAAACAAGTCCTGCTCCGGGGCGAGGAAGTCCTGGGGGTACGGGGCGATGAGCGGGGCGAAGGCGGCCATGACGCCGAAGGCCAGGATGATCGAGAGGCCGGCAAGGCCGAGTCTACTCTGGCGAAAGAGGCTCCAACCCCGCTTCAGCGCACGCCACCACTGGCGGAAGAGCATATGGGTGCGTAGCACGGCCTTGCGGCGTTCCATGGGGCGACCTCAAATTCTCACGCGGGGGTCGAGGACGGCGTACATGATGTCTGCGATTACGTTGCCGATGATGACCAGGAGGGCGATGATGAATAGCGTGGCCCCCGCGAGGAAGTGATCCTGGTTGAAGATGGATTGGAGGTACAT
>JBHIDH010000101.1:0-3205 GCA_046759985.1 Thermoplasmata archaeon | reverse complement strand
CCGTTCCCTCAACGGACACCCCCAGCTTCTCCAGCTCCCTCGCAATTATTTCCTGAAGTTGAGCGTTATCAGTTGAACGGTACATCTCGAGCCAGAGCTCGATCGCCGTCTCGCGGTGCCCGGTCCGGGCGTGCAGCCTGGCCACCATGCGGGGTAGATAGTGGGCCCGATTCGGAAGTCGATTGGCCAGCTCCCAGTACTGAAGCGCCTTGGGGTAGTCCTTGACATCTAGGTAGTAGAGGCGGCCCAGGTCGTAGGGAATTTCCCACCGATCGGGGTTGTTCGCGATCCCCTTCTGATAGATGGCGATGGCTTCAGGGTAACGCCTGGTCAGGGTAAGCAAGAGGCCTCCTATGCGAAAGGCCTCGACGAACTGGGGGTCGAGGGAGGTCACCAGGTCGACCAACGGATAGAGTTTAGGAAAGCGGCGATCGGCCTGATAGTGCCCGCCGAAGTACTGGATCGTCTGGAGCCAGAAGATGTCGGCGGCGAGGTGCTCGAAGCCTAGCAGGGCCGGCTTCAGATACTTCGCCGAGGGCAGGTAGGCTAGCTCCTCCCCCACCTCTTGAAGACCCTCCCTTCTCTCATCGAGGGCCCGGGCCACGGAGAGAAATCCGACAGTGGCCAGGGCCAGAATGGTAATACTTGTGATGTAGAATCCCTTCATCAGCCTCTCTCCCAACCGTCACTGCACGTCACTAGAAATCCCGCCGTTGAAAGATCAGCATCGCCAGGATAAGGAGGGCCGAAAGGTAAAGGGCGCCGTAAAGGGTCGAGAGCCCCATGAAGGACATGGGTACGGGCGACCCGTGGACCACCTGGCCCCTGATGTTGAAGGACGACAGGTTCGGCACCAGGTAGTAGAGGGCGAAGGTCATGGCCTTCACGGCTGGGCCGCTAAATTGGGCAGCGAACTCCTTTAGGTCGCGAGAGAGATGCCCGATGATGAAGACGGAGAGGGTGAAGATGGCACTCAGGGTCGGGGTCGTGAAGGAAGAAAAGAGGACGGCGACGGCCGTGATCACCATCAGCTCGACGAAAATCAACAGGACGGCAGGGAGCAAGTTGAGGCTCCAGGTCCCCTCCCAGAGAGAGACCAGAAGAACGAGCCCCACGGCCATGACGAAGACGTTGATGAAGAGGGTGATGATTAACCCGAGGTACTTCCCGAGGATGAACTCGTATCGATGGATCGGCTTTGCGATGATCGTATAGATTGTCTTTTTGTCGATCTCCTTAGAGACCAAGCCGACGCCGATGAAGATGGCGATCAGCGTCCCGAAAATTAAGATGGAGGCTAACCCTAAGTCCTTGATGATCTTCTGCTCCCCCCCCACACTCAGGCCGGCCAGGATGACCGAGCTTCCGATCAAGGCCAAGGCAAAGACCAGAATCGTGTACAGGATCCGATCGCGGACCGCCTCCTTGAATGTGTTGAGGGCGATCGGGATGACCTTCATCGATGATCCCCTCCTCGTACCTTCCGGAGGAAGTGCTCCTCGAGACTCCGCTTATGTAGGGAGACGGCATGCACCCGGGCCTTGGCCTCCAGGAGAAGCCTCAAGACCTCCGCCAAGGACTCCTCGTCCCGAATGATTATGAGGATCTTCTCACTGCTTTGCACCACGGGTCGTAAGGCGTATCGGGCGACCTGCTCACGGGCCCATTCACTCAGGCCCGACGCGGTCACCTCGATGGACTCAACCTCAGCGGAAACCAGCTCCTCTAACCTCCCCACCTCCCTCAGACGTCCCCCCACGAGGATCCCCACCCGGTCACAGACCATCTCCACGTCCGGGATGATGTGGGAGCTGAAGAAGATGGTCTTCCCCTCCTCCTTGAGCCTCAGGATCAGGTCCCGGACCTCCTTCCGGCCGATGGGATCGAGGCCGGACATCGGCTCGTCCAGGAGGACGAGCTCGGGGTCGTTGATCAGGGCCTGGGCGAGACCGATCCGCTGGAGCATCCCCTTTGAGTATCTCCGAAGCTGAAGGTCGGCCGACGCCTCCAGGCCCACCTGGCTAAGCAACCTTCCTGTCCGATCCTGGAGCGCCTTTCCTCTGATGCCGAAGAGCCGGCCGTAGAAGGCGAGGAATTCCCGCCCGGTGAGATATTCATAGAAGTACGGGTTTTCGGGGAGGAAACCCACCTCGGCCTTCACCTTCACATCCGGAAGCTGTCGCCCGAGGATGAAGGCGCGGCCGGCGGTCGGAAGGGCCAAGCCCATGAGGAGCTTCAGGGTTGTAGTCTTGCCGGCACCGTTGGGCCCGAGGTAGCCGAAGATCTCCCCCTCGTAGACCTCCAGATGAAGGTCGTGCAGGACGCGGACCTTTTTCCGCCAAAACCCGACCCTGTATTCCTTGGCTAGCCCTTCGGTCTTAATGGCGACCACGGTAGACCCCAAACCCCAGGATGCAGAACTCAGATCTGACGATCTGAGAGGCGCCCGGTTCCACGATTGCGCCTACCACGAGAGCGAAGGTAGATCGGGAGCAAGATAACAGACTTCCCCGCCCGCCTCATCTAAGCGCAGAGGTCCAAGAGATGTCAAGGCCGGAAAGAGGCGATACCCTACGCATCAAATAAGTCCCCTGTGGTGATGGGGGGGCCTCTCGACGTGCGCTAAGCAAAGACTATGCCAAGAGGCTTTATGACGAGAACTGAACTCCTGGAGGTAAGCCGGAGGTGAGCAGCGGTAGGCAGGTGGACGGGAATGTCCCCCCGAGGGTCAAGGTCTTACGATCCTTGCCAGGAGCCGTAGGTCGCCGAGTAGCCGACGCCGCCATCTGTAACGCTGGCGGGCGTCGTAGTGAAATCGGGAGTGGCCTGGCATTGAGCAGAAGCCCCAGTGGGCCCCTCGCTGCAGACGTGGACGTCGAGACCATCAGCGATCGGCTGGCTGGTATCCTTGAAGCGGGCCGACGTGAGAAAGTCGTTACCCCACGGATCCTTGTCACCGATATTCGCGTAGGCAGTTAGCCGAAGCGTCTGTAAGTCGCCCGGGTAGACACCTTTGTCAAGAAAGTAGACGGAACCCTGGTTCACCGCCGTCTTCGTGTCGGAGGCCGCGCGCGCATAGTTGGTCTTCTTCCGCGCGCTCATCAGGTTCGGGATCGCGATGGCGGCCAGGATGCCGATGATCGCCACGACGACCAGCAGCTCGATGAGGGTGAAGCCCCTGCTCCCGTGGGGTGTCCGCTGCCGG
>JBHIDH010000100.1:0-3218 GCA_046759985.1 Thermoplasmata archaeon | reverse complement strand
GGAAACCGTACTCGACCTCCCGATCCCACCGCCTCTTTCGTGGTGTGATTCGGGCGTGCGGGAATCCGTGGGCCGTCCACGTCGTGGTGGTCACCTCGCCCTTGGGGCTCGTCCCCTTGGAGCTGCAGCTCGCCCACCCGGCCCAGCACTACGATGTCCCGGTCACCGGGGACTGGAGTCGCGACGAGGCGCGCATCTTGGAGGAGGACTTCCCCGTCTACCTGGCGAAGAACCGGTACGACGCCGTGGTAAGCCACCTCGGGGCCGAGGCGGAGGTCGTGAATGCCCTTCTCGACGACGTCCTCGTCACGTCCGACAGCAGGCCGCGCTCGAAGGAGTCCCTCGGCCGGCTGGAGACCACGCTAAGGGAAATCACGGCCGACCTCCCCGCGGTTTCGCCGGGCCAACGGAAGGCCGAAGAGCTCGACGCGATGGCGCAGTTCCAATTCGGTCCCGGCGCGGAGGCGTTGGTCGAGGGCTGTACCACGCGAGGGCGTTACCCCTATTGGAGGCTCCTCCGGGAGGGAATCCAGTTGGCGGCCCTGACAGGAGACCGGGGCATGATGGCCCTGACCCTCGCGGGGGCCCGGGCTCTCTCCCAGTTGGACCTCGGCTGGGTTGAGATCGACGACTTCTATCCGGAGGGAAACGTCTTCGCGGTGGGCGTGGACGGGGCCCACGAGGACTTGCGAGTGGGCGACGAGGCCGCCGTCCGGCATGGGGACGAGGTCCGAGCCGTGGGCGTGGCTCGTATGAATCCGTTGGAGATGACCGCCAGCAATCGGGGCGAGGCCGTACACGTGCGTCACAAGGTCAGGCCCCCCGGGGCGTCCTCTGGCTGACGGACAGCCGCTTTCACTTTCACCCACCCCCCTCCTCCCGCCTTTTATACTCCCCATCGGTCGTCAGAGCTGAGAAGATGAGCATAGGGGAACACTACGGCTGGGAAGAGGGTTGGCACTTTCGACGTCCAGGGTGAGAAGGGGACGAGACGAGTCAGCCACCGTCGATTTGTGGAGACTCGTCCCGATCATCCCATCCCAAGGGTAGGCAGGGTCGCGGCCTTGCCTATCCATCCTTTTGGGGCCGCTCGGTGGGTCCATTCAAGGCTTGGCCGCTGTCCCCTGACTGTACTGTCCGAGGATCCCATCTTCAAACGATGTGGGTGTCTGTTAATCAACAAAAAAGGGAAGGGGAGGCTTGATTGCTCAGCCTCAAGGTTGCCAGCCATCATACTCCATGAGGAAACGCAGGAAGAAAGGGCCAGTCAAGGACGAAGCCCCAGCAGACTTCTCGGACATCTACTGGCCGAAGCCAACCCGACCACAGACTTCCTCCGACATACTCATGGGGCCTGAAATTTCCGCCGAACAGGGCCCACTCGGGTCCCCTACGAGGCGGGTCGGCGCTTCCACCAGGCCCAGAAAACCACCGCTGCGACCACGACGAGAGCCACCCCGACGAGGGCTGCGACGAGGAGGAGGGGAAAATCTGAGGTGCGATTGATGGTCCACTGGACCATTACGGGGACGTCATTGGGATTGTCGAACTCGAACTCGTAACTGCCATCCGTGGGGGCTTCGAAGCTGCCGCTTCCTACCTGCGCCGTGATGTCGACGAAGACCATGCCGACGAGGCTCACGATTTTAAACCTCACGGACCCGTTGGCAGACCAGGAGTACTCCACCCCGCCCCCTTGGTCCAGGCTGAGGGTTAGGACTGTGGCATCTTGTCCCCCGGGGAGCGTTATCGCCCCCTGCTCCGCCACGGCCGGTGAGCCCAAAGCCAGGGCGAGTAAGAGTAAGCTGGCGACTAGAAGGGACCTGCCAGCGCTCCGCATGCGAAGCAATTCCAGTCCCCGTATTTGAGGGTTTATGAGGCACTTGTGGAGGATGTCAACTTTAGGAACTATTCAAGGGAGTCTTCCAAGAAGATGGATTAGGTAGCCTGGACATCTACCGCGAAGGGCAGCCAGCTACACGGAGGACTACTCAGAGATTCTGTCTGGGGACGAGTAGCGTTATTCGACTTCCAAGGCTAGGCCCATCAGACCGCCCCCACGGTAGGCCGTTCCCGAAGTTCCTTGATTCTCGTCATGCCCTTCACGACTTCTATCGCATCCTCTTGCGTCCGAACGAGCCGGTCGAACTGGTCCGTGAGGATTTCAATTGCCTCTTCCGTCCCCTCTCCGGGCACCGCTACCGCCCCCTCCGTCTCATGCCACAGATAATCCCGAATGGCAGTGGCCTCGTTGAGGTGGTGTAGTTCTTCCACATGGTGGGAGTTTGCAAGCCCAGGTCGGCATCCCGAATCGCCGAGGGGGCATCATAGAGCTCGCTGGCTCGGGTGTGTCGGGCCAGGTACGGGAAGACGTTCTTCTCCAGGCCCGCCCGCTGTGCCCCCGTCTTGAGGGCCTTCCAGCAACTGCGGAACTTGAGCGGCTGGTCCGGCCGCCTCGGGCTTGGGAAGAGGTTCTCCCCCTGGGGGCCAAGGTCCAGCCACACCTTGAGCGCCGGTCCAGCGCAGCAGCAGGAGCGCGCAGCGCCATTTCGCATCCAGGTCGGCCAGCAGCTTCTCCAGGTCCGCGTCCGTCAGCAGGTCCTCCGGCGAGGCGACCCGGGACTCTGCCTCGCCGTGCCTCATCCCGAGGATGTTTGGCGGGGTCTCCTTCTTGCCGGTTGCCTGAAGGTGCAGCCAGCGCAAGCAGGCACGGGCGTGGGTAAAGGCCGTCTTGAGGGTCGACTCCACTAACACCTCGGTTGTATCCCGAAAGGCTACCTCAGCTGGGAAGAGGTCTACAGCGCGTGCGGATACTCGCCCCGCTATGTCGAAGAGGACGACACGATCATCCCATCCCTGGGGTAGGCAGGGTCGCGGCCTTCCCTTCCCATCCTTTTCGGGCCACCGGCAAAGCCTAAAGCGCCGCAAGTTTCTCGCAGGCCCGGGCAGGCGTAGTCTAGCCTGGTAGGACCTTGGCCTTCCATGGGATCGAGGAAAGCCAATAGCCCGGGTTCAAATCCCGGCGCCTGCATCCTTCGGTAGCGGGGCAATTCTGGCATGATTCCGGTCCCCCGTTCGGCCTTCGCGCATCTAGTAAGTCTCAAATAGCGAATGGCCACATACGGCCGCCGGAAGGGATGGGAATGGTGTCCGATGATTCCGCGTCCAGAGGGCTCTCTCGCTCCCGAATCCGGAGGCACCTCAAGAGGGCTTCCCGA
>JBHIDH010000099.1:0-3273 GCA_046759985.1 Thermoplasmata archaeon | reverse complement strand
TGATGTCCAAGGCGCGACGGATGCGGGCGAGGGTCGAGGCCTTGGAGACCCGGAGGACGTCCCGCCAGTAGCCCTCCTCCTTCACGAGCTCGCTGGCGTAGACGTAGCGTACGGAATCCGGGACGCCCAAGGCCCCGTAAGCCTCCACGAAGTACTCGGCCGCCGTCCGGATGGCCCCCCAGTCGCCCCCGAACTTGTCGTTGATGTAGGCGTGCCAGTCGGCGAGGAGGACGGTGACATCGAAGCCCGCCTCCACGAGGTCCGTGATCTTCCACGCCACCATGGGGCCGGTGCCGAGATGGAGGAAGCCGCTGGGTTCCAGGCCGATGTAGGCCTTCGGCTTGCCGCCGCCCTCCAGTAGGGCCGCGAGCTCTTCCTCGGTAACCACCTCGACGGCGTTTTGGAGAATCCGCTCGCGGCGCTGGGTGGCGGACATGGGAGACGCTAGAAGGCGTGTCGAATAAAGGTTTCACCGGACCGGCATGGGTCGCGCATCGAAGCTTTATAGCGGCCTCCCGAATGTTCACTCCGTGGCGAGGAAGGTCCGGACGGGGATACGGACTGCCTCCAAGGTCCAGGAGCGGGAGCTCATTGCCAAGGCGAGAGCGTTGCGTGAGAAGCCAGAGATCCTGGTTCCCGCGTGCTTGAAGGAGAGCTGCCCCCGCTGCCCCTTCGATCCCATCCTGGCCAAGTTGCAGAAGGTCGTCCCCTTTGCCGACGATGAGGGTCGGCTGGAGTACCAGGCGCGCCGTGGTCACCCCTTGGTCCGGGCCTACGCTGCCACCCTCCTCGTGGGTCTGCAGGAGAAGGCCGACTACCTGGCCCCCGCCAAGACGCCCTTTGGGACCTTCCACTACGCTCACCGCGGGCGGGCGCCTCGGGAGCAGCTCGTCGGCGTTCAGTACTACAACGTGCCGGAGGTCCGACTCCTGACCGTCGGCGAGTATGCGCGGAAGCATCGGTTGCACGTCTATTCCCTCGAGGAGGGGATGATCACGTCCTGCCGCGAGGATCGGCCTCCCGAGGCCTTCGTCCAGGAGAGCCTGGCGAGGCTGAAGCGGAGCCTGGCGGAGACGGAGGACGGCGTGGGATGTACGCACGCGGGGAAGGAGCCGACTTTGGTTGTGGACTGGAGAGGGGCCGGGATCCACATCGCCCTGTGTGGGAAGGATCAGCCCCCAGGCGGAAACCTTCCCGCCTTCCTCGCCGAACGGATGGTCGTCCCCGATCTCGCGACCTCCTTCGGCCTGGCTTTGCGTCTGGACCTCGGATGCTCGGGTCGCGTCTGTGGGTTGGGCGCGGATCGTCCGTTGACCAGCGGGGCGTCTCTCCTCTATCTTGACGGGAAGAAGGACGCGGAGGAGGTCCTTCAGCGGGAGACGGAGCGAGCTATCGAAGAGGCCACGGCGGCCGGGGCCTTTCTCCTGGGTTACCAATGCTTCGAGGACGATCAGGGGGCGTTTCTCCAGGCGGTCGGGGTGCCGGATGGCCTGCGACCCGCCCTGGGCACCCTTCTCGAGGAACGGGAGGGGGGCATCGCCATCTCAGAGGCTAGCCTGGCCAAGCTCCTCGACGCTCTTGAGGAGGAAGACATGGAGCGTCTTCTCGGCTCCCTTCTGGCCGACGAGGAGATGGCAGAGGCTCTTTGGAAGGCCGCTCAAGCGGAGGGCCGGGGCCGGGAGCAGGTTGTACGGGAGGCTTTGGACACCCGTAAGGATCTCGACGTACTCTCACGACTCCCCCAATGGGAACACCTGCCGCCTCTAGCCCGCCTGGCAGACCGCGTCGCCCGCTCCTTCAAGACCGATGGGAGGGAGGAGGCGGTCCTCCTGGCGAGCCGTGGCTTGCAAGCCGGTGGGAAGGGAAAAGTCGTGTCTCTCGCCTTTCTCTTGGCCCTCGGGGCCGCGAAGGGCAAGGGGTGGACCTTTCGGAAGGAGGAGCGGGAGCTGTCCGAGTTCTTGGCCCCTATGACCGGCGACCTGATGAAGGCCGAGGGGCCCGGATATGGGGACGCCCTCCAGCGGCTCTTGACTGCCAGCGGCTCCAGCGAAGTTCTTCCTACGTGATCCGCGCATCGAGGACCCAGTGAGAGACCCCGGGGGCGTAGGCCTTCACCCTGCGCCGCCGCGCTGTTTCCACCGTTCTTCCCGCATCCTCCGCCGCGGCATGGAGGTGTCTCTCGAGCCGATCCACGGCACGGTCGGGACAGGCCTCATGATAGTGAATCCACCCTCCGCCTCGCAGCACACGGAGGGCCATGGGGAGGAACCGAAAGGTGTCCCGCAAGTACCCCAACACGACGCGGTCCCCGCTATTCTCCGAGGCCACCTCCCGACAGTCGCCCAGTCGCGGCTCGACGGCGACGGCTCCGTTCATCTCCACGTTCGTGCGAAGATAGTCGAAGGCGGTGGGGTTCACCTCGCAGGCGACCACCCGCCGGGCCCCGCCGTGGAGCGCCATCGGGAGGGCGAAGTAGCCGATACCCGCGAACATGTCGACCACTTCTTCGCTGGGCCGACAGACCCGACCCATGCGGGTGCGTTCGTCCAGGTTGCCCGAACTGAACATGACCTTCGTTGGGTCGAGCCTGTAGCGGATGCCGTTCTCCATATGAACGGTCTCCGTCTCTCTCCCCCAGATGAGCTTCCTCCGTGGCCTCCGCCACCGTCCCTGAATCCCCTCTGTCTCTTCGACGACCGCCTTCACCCCGAGGACACGCGCGTAGGCTTGCCCCACCTGCTCTCTGTACGCTTCAAGTTCCGAGGGCAGACGAAGAACGAGGACGTCCCCGATCCTCTCCCATCTGCGGGGGAGGAGGTCATTCAACGGATGGGGGATGTCGGCGACGGCCCGGACCTCCTGGTAAGGGGTCGCGTGAGAATCTGCAGTCGGTCGGGGACGTGCCTCGCTAGCCACGCATCGTGATGGCGACACGGTCCTATTCTACCTTCGCCTCGCCGCCTACGGTGGTCACCTCCGCGCCCACGCTGCCGGCGTCAGCAGAAGGCATATTAGCCAGCCCCTGGTACGAAAGTGCCGTGCGGGGCTTCCTGCTGGCCTTCCTCCTGTCGGCTTTGATTTCGGGCACGGCGTTCGGTCAGCCTGTCAGCGACCCTGAGAAGACGAACCTGATTCTTACGATTCACAGAGCCCCTCAATTGGCGCCCGGCGAGCGGAGCGCCGTTGAGTTAGAGTTGCACAACCCGTACACCTGGTCGATGGAGAACACCTCCCTTTTCGGCGAGGTCTACGCCTTCGTCCACCGATCCGAGC
>JBHIDH010000098.1:0-3288 GCA_046759985.1 Thermoplasmata archaeon | reverse complement strand
GAGGAGCTTACGAAGCACCATCGGACCCTAACCCGTCGCCTGGCGGCGGAGGGGTTCGAGATCAAGGAGTGGATGGTACAAGAGTACGCCCGCGGGGGCAAGGAGACGATCATGGGCATGAACCTGGATGAGAAGTTTGGACCCATGCTCGTGTTCGGACTGGGAGGCATCTACGTCGAGGTGCTTGACGACGTCGTCTTTCGTCTCACCCCCATGACCGACGCGGATGCGCTTCGCATGGTTCGCGGGATCCGGAGCTATCCCATCCTGGAAGGGGTCCGAGGCGAAGCACCCTCGGACGTCGCCGCGCTAGCGGAGAGCCTGCAGCGCCTCTCACAACTGGTTCAGGATTTTCCGGAAATCGAAGCCGTGGACATCAACCCATACCTCGTCTTCGAGGAGGGCAAGGGATGCACGGTCGTTGACGCGCGGGTGCTCCTCTCGCCCCGTGCTTCTGAGGACCTCGTTAACCTCAAATGACCGGCCGGCATTGGAAAAACGATGAAGGTCACCTCCCTCCAGACGGACTTCGGTCGCGTGGATGTGTGCGAGGAGGACGAGAAGGTTCGGGGCGTCGTGTTGACCGACGACGTGACGACATCCGGCGACGAGGCAGAGACGGACCTGAGCCGGGACCTGGAACGGTACTTTGGGGGCGAGGCCGTGGACTTCTCCAACCAGCCCGTGGACTTCTCCGGGTACACACCGTTCGAGGTCGAGGTCCTTCAGGCCACCCAGCTCATTCCCTACGGCGAGATCCGCAGCTATCGGGACATCGCGGAGTCCATCGGGAAGCCCCGAGCGCACCGAGCCGTGGCATACACGCTGAGCAAGAATCGCTCTTGCGTCGTTGTCCCCTGCCACCGCGTCATCGAGAGCAGCGGGCGCTTGGGTGGGTTCAGCGCGGGCATCGAGTGGAAGGTCAACCTCCTCCAGCTCGAAGGCGCCCTCCAGGGGGAGGATCAGGCCAAGGCCTGAGCGAAGTCCTCCTTCAGGTCCTCGAAGTCCTCCAACCCCACGCTTACACGAATGAGACCTTCCTCCACGCCTGCCGCCGCGCGCTCCTCCGGGGACAACATTCCGTGGGTGATGCTGGCGGCGTGCTCCACCAGGGTCTCCACGCTCCCGAGGCTCACGGCCAGGCTTGCTACCTCGACGCCCTCGGCAAACCGGACCGCCGCCTCATAGCCACCGGCCAGGTCGAACGAGAAGACGCCGCCGAATCCGGACATCTGGCGGCGAGCCAGATCGTGTTGGGGGAAGGAGGGAAGGCCCGGGTAGTGGACCGCGGCCACGTGGGGGTCCCCGGCTAGGAACTCGGCGAGTCCCTGGGCCGTCGCGTTTTCGCGGTGAACACGCAAGGGGAGGGTCTTGATGCCCCGGGCAATCAGAAAGGCGTCCACGGCCCCGAGGGTAGGACCGAGAAGTTTGTACATGTCCCAGATTTCTTCGAAGAGCTCCTGGCGAACCGTGACCACCGCGCCCCCCATCACGTCCGCGTGGCCGCCCAGGTACTTCGTGGCCGAATGAAGGACGACGTCGACCCCGTACTCCAACGGCCTCTGGTTGATTGGGGAAGCGAAGGTGTTGTCTGCCATGGCCAAGGCCCCGACGTCGTGTGCCGCCTTGGCGGCCTCTTCCATGTCGGTAATGAACATGGTGGGGTTGGCCGGCGTTTCGATGTAAACCAGCGTCGTCTCCTCGCGAACCGCCTCCCGAAACGCCTCCGGGCGGGTAGGGTCGACGAATGTCGTCTCCACTCCGAAACGCGGGAGGTAGTGGAGCATCAGCTCCGCCGTCCCGCTGTACAGGCTCTTTCCTGCCACGATATGGTCGCCCTGCGATACCGCAGCCATGATGGCGGGGGAGATGGCCCCCATGCCGGAAGCCGTGACAAGGGCATGGGTGCCCCCTTCGAGGGCCGCCAGGGCCTCCTCTACCGATCGGTTCGTGGGCATGCCCCACCGACCGTACAGCCCGAGGGGCGCCTTCTCCAAGGCATATCGGGCGCCCTCACTCACATCCCGCAACCGGTACGTGGCGCTCACCGAGATGGGATCCACCATGGGCCCCGGTTTCCCGCGGCGCGCCAAGTGAGCCGCCAGCGTCCCAACCTTCCAATCGTCGATGGTCATCCCGAGGACGACGGGCAGAGGCGAGAAAAACGTTGGGAAGGATTCCCTCGGAACGCGCCGCTCAATCCTCTTGGGGGGCCTGTCCACGAAGCATCATGGAGCGGCGGAAGCTCCGGAGACGCGCGCCGAGCATGGCCACGGTGTCGGGGCGAACGTAGAGGAAGATGACCAGCGGGAGGATCACGGCCAGGTAGGCGGCATGGGCGATCAACCGCGCCCACTCCGGCTGGATCGTATACCCGAAGAGGACCGCGAAGACCGACCCAATCACGTTCTTGTGATGGAAGAGGCTGTCCGCCGAGATAGGAAGGGTGTATGCCGCCTGTCCCCACCAGCCGGTCTCCGTTCCTTGGATCGCGGCGTACGCTAGGAGTTCGTGAATCGAGTAGCCGAGCAGTCCACCCGCCAGCAGAATGAGGATGATGCTTGTGAAATAGAAGAATCGTCGAAGGTCCAAGCGCACCCCGAAGCTGAAGACGGCGTACGCCAAAGCGAGGCCGACCCCGACCCCCAAGGCCACCCCCAGGATGGTCCCAGAGACGTCTTGGACCATGAAGGGCGTGAGGAACAGGACCGTCTCCAGGCCCTCGCGGAAAACGAGGACAAACGTCACGGTCGCAATGCCCAGGATCGCCCCGTGGGTGACGGCCGCCTCAATGCGGCCCTCGATCCGTGCCTTGATCGTGCGTGCCCGTACGGCCATCCAGTAAATCATGGACGTGAGGACCGCCACGGCGATGAGGGCGGCGACTCCCTCGAACAGGACCTTGCTGGCCGGGGCGAGGCTCCCGTAGAGGAACCAGACGGCCACACCGAGCACCATGCTGACCGCGACGGCGATGACGACCCCGTACCACGCGTACCGTTTCAGCCGCGTGCGCCCGGTCATCACCAGATAGGAGAGGATGATCGCGGTGAGCAAGGAGGCTTCGAGGACCTCCCGGAAAGTTAGCAGGTATTGCGCCACAACCAGTTTCCTCACCCCGCTCGTTTTCGGGTCACCTAAACCTGCGACGGCGATGAGACCCGGGTCCTATTTAGGCATTTCGGACTGCCTAAAATATACTTGAATGATAAAGCGGCCCCTAACGCCGCGGCACCTTACCGGGCACGAGATACTGGCAGTGGAGCTGGTTCAGGTCGTAGCAGGAGG
>JBHIDH010000097.1:0-3359 GCA_046759985.1 Thermoplasmata archaeon | reverse complement strand
CGATCAGCGGTTGGCCTCCCAGCGATAGGAGGGGCTTGAACGCCCCGACGCGTCTCCCCTCCCCGCCCGCGAGGACGAGCCCGGATACGAGGCCCATGTTCATCGAGCAAAGCGGCGGGTCCCCCATGAGCTTGTCGGGCTCGACCCGTGAGGCCGTGTTAAATAGCGAGGGTTCCTAGCTGGAAGCACCCCGGTTAGGGGGAGGGAAACACATGGCGAAACTCCCGAAGCCCTTCGAGCAATTCAAGCGAGAATACCCGGAGGTGTTCGCCGCTTACCAGCGCCTGGGGGACACGACCCTAGAGGCCGGCCCGCTGGACGGAAAGACGCGGGAACTTGTGAAGCTGGGGATCTCCTTGGGGGCGGGCATGGAGGGGGCGGCTCACTCCCATGGACGCCGCGCCCGGGAGCACGGCGCGACGCCCGAGGAGATGCGGCACGTGGCGCTCCTCGCCCTGACCACCCTTGGGTTCCCGACGATGATGCGGGGCCTCCTCTGGGTGGAGGACGTTCTCGGCGGGGAGTAGCCCGAGGGCCGCCCTCAGGTCACCCGCCTCACGAAGCTCCCGAAGGCGAGGACGTAAGTCACCACGAGGAGGGCGTAGGGGACGAAGGTGAGCCCCCCGCTGGGTTCTCGGAAGGGGTCCGCCGTCACGCTCAGGAGGTAGATGGCCAGGAGGGCCACGATGGATACGATGAGCTCCGTCCCCGCCAGGATGCGCGTGTCCTCCTTTCTTGGGCCCGAGGCCAGGCTGGTCCCGCTCACTTTATGCAACTCCTAGACGATGTTCCTCGGCACGAAGGACATCGTGTCCTTCAGATGACTCGTTCCGAGCTTTGCGACGCGGCCCTTACCCAGCTTGTACGAGTAACGGAGGTTCAGGGGTTGGAGGGTCGTGTCGGCCGGCACGACGCTGTTGGCGTGGGACCCGGGGAAGTGGAAGTAGGCGAAGGTGGCCCCGGGGGGAACCTGATCCGTCACGTAGGCTACGGCGGTGAAGTAGCCTACGGAATTCCCCCCGAGGTGATTGCGAACGGCGGGGTTCGTCACGTTCACGAGGTCCCCGCTCTCGATACCCCGCTGGCTGGCGTCGGCCTCGTTGATCTCCAGGAAGTTCATGGGAAACCGCTGGAACGTGTAGGGCCGCCGCATAAAGTCGAACAGGTTGTTCCAGTAGACGTTCACACGCCCGTTGAGGACCCACAACTCCTCACCTTGGGGAGCGTAGACCGCGTTCCGGGCCTCCACGGCGTCCCAGTCTCCCTTCACGAAGTTCGCCTTCCCAGAGGCCGTGTTGAACCGCTTGTCCGTGTGGAGGCGGGGTGTCTCCACGAGGCCCCCGTTCTCGCGCCTCACGGGGAGTTGCAGCCCCGTCGTCCCGAAGGAACCCAGCAGGTCGTGGGCTCGCATCCCCCGCGCCTGGGCCTCGTCGACGAGGGCCTTGTAATCCATGCGCTTGCCGACCTGTACCGCCCCAGACTCTTCGAAGATGGAGTTGGAGTCCGGCCAGTCGAACCCGGAATGGCCCATCTTCCGGGCCACCTCCGCCACAATCTGCCAGTCGGGTCGGGCCTCTCCCGGCGCGTCCATGAACTTCTGGTAGAGGCGAAGTCGCCGCTCCAGGTTGGCGCGCGTGAAGTCCTCCTCCCCCCACGTGGCCGCGGGGAGGACGATGTCGGCGAACTCGCTCGTGTCGTTCAGGTAGATGTCTTGGAAGACGAGGATCATGCCACCCGCGTCGACGCGCGCCTGGAGGGTCTGGAGGATGGCCGCCTTGTCCAGGGAGGTGACCTGGGGGCCTGAGAGGACGAGCTCCCGCAGTCGGTCCTTTAGGAACTGCGACCCGGCCATGGCCCCGACCCAATTGGTCCCAATGACCCACATGAGTCGGGTGTTGCCCTCCACCGTCCACCGGTCCGTGTCCATCTCGATCTTGTTCCCCTGGTAGTCGTGGGGGGACTTGTCCAGGGGGTAGGGCGCGGCGTTGGCGTTCCCGCGCTGGTGGCCGCCGAAGCGGGTGAGGGCCCGTCCCAACTCCCCCGTGCTGCCCGTGAGGAGCGCCAGGTTCGCGTAGGAGGCCGTGTTCTCGTGGTTGTGGGTCCAGTAGAGGCCCTTTTCGAAGGAGAAGACCACCCTCGGCCGCTGGCCGTTCACTGGCTTCGCGATGACCTCGGCCGCGCGTCGAATCTTGTCCGCCGGCACCCCGGTGATTGCCTCGGCACCTTCCGGCGTGAAGCGCGGGTCGCCGGTGAGGTAGGCCCGCAGTTCGTCGAAGGTCATCCCCATCAGCTGTCGTCGCCACTTCGTCTCCTGGTCCAGCTCGGCGCGGCTGGCCGTGTAGGCGCTGATAAAGGCCTGATCGGTCCAGCCGTTTTCGATGATGACCCGGGCGATGGCGTTGTAGAGGGCCGTGTCGGTCCCGGGCTTGATCTGGAGGTGGAGCCCCCCGCCCCGTTCGGCATAGTTCGCCGTGAAGGTCTTCCGAGGGTCCACGTAGACGATCTTCGCCCCGCCCACGGCGATCCACGTGGTGAAGAGGACCGTCTTCGTCTCGTACGGGTCGGACCCGGACACCATGACCACGTCCGCCTCCTTGAAGTCCTCGAAGGAAGAGGGGAAGGGATCCATGCCGGCATCACTGAGCCCCGGGGTGTCCGATCCGAGGGCCGGCGCGTGGTGGGGCGCGTGGTTGGGTGACCCGATGGCGCCGAAGGCGAGCTTCGTGATGGCGTAGGTGTTCTCGAAGAACTGGTAGGAGTAGCGCTTCATCCCCCAGGCGAGTTCCCCGTGGTTCTGGACGACGTATTGGGAGAGCTCCGCCACGAGGTCCGTCGCCAGGTCCCAGGAGATGGGGGTAAGGGTCCCGCCGACGCGAAGCATGGGGGTGGTCAGGCGGTCCGCCGTGGGGCTCGCCGGGTTGTACACCTTCTGTGCGATGCTGCCCCCGCGGACGCTGTGGGTCCCGCCCAGGTTCACCGCCTGGGCGTCGCCGTCTGGGATGATGACCACGTGGTGCTGCCGTCCCCCGATGGAGATCTGGTTGTACATGTTCGGGGAGATCCACTTGCCCGAGAGCGCCTCCGTAGGGTAATCGACGCCCAACGCGTTCTCGAAGGACCGGGGTCCCCCCTCCGTCCCGACGGGCCAGGTGTAGACCTTGTACCCGCAGGCGACGGGGCAGTACTCGCAGGCGATCGCGGAGATCTTCGCCGTGGGTGGCGGGAGGGGCACGGACTGGCGCGACACGTAGGAGGTGGATCCGGCGGCCATGGGATCACCGCCTCACGGGAGCCGCATCCTTCAAGTCGTTCCGGAAGCCGTAGATGAGGCGGGAGACGCCCGTGGCGTACACGACGCC
>JBHIDH010000096.1:0-3508 GCA_046759985.1 Thermoplasmata archaeon | reverse complement strand
CGAAACTCCTTCGTGTAGGCGTTCTGCAGCCGGATGACGTCGCCGACCTGGATGTCCAGGCCCCGGACCTCCCAGGCGGTGAAGGGGACGGTCCCCGTGTCGTCGCCCAGCATCCCGTAGTAGATCTCCTTCGTCTTCCCGTCCTGCTCCAGCTCCCGGGTGTTCAGGCTGATCACCTTGGCGAGGAGGTTGATGCTCGGCTCGCCGGGGCGAAGCTCCTTGACGGTCCTCGTGGTCCCGAGGTTGAGGAGAGCCGGGTTGCCGCCGTACTTCCGGACGATGCTGCGCTTGGCGGCATCCAGTGAGACCCGGTAGACGGTCAGGTAGCTCTCGAGTTCGCGTTCTACAACTTCTTCCTTAACCTTCCCTTCCAGCGCCCTGGTTATGTCTTCAACGTGGGGCGCAATTTGCTCCCGCAATTGCTCACGTCCTAGAGGCCTGTGTTCTTGCGTGCCTCTGCAGGAGCAGAGGTCCAGGGCTTATTTAAGGCCGCCCGGGGGGTGGGTGAAACTGGAGCCGAGAAGCTACTAATGGGCGCCTCGGTTCTCCCGGGGAGACCATGGATCTCGGGCTGCGGGATAGGGCGGCCGTGGTGGCCGCGGCGAGTCAGGGACTGGGGAGGGCCATCGCCTTGGAGCTGGCCCGTGAAGGATGCCGGGTGGCGATATGCTCCCGAGACGAGAGCCGGATTCGTGCGGCGGCGGCGGCCATCCGGAAGGAGACGGGTGCCGACGTGCACCCCTTCCCGGCCGACCTGACGCGGGAGGACGAGGTTTCTGCCTTCGTCTCCCAGGCGGCGGAGGTCCTGGGGGGCGTGGACATCCTCGTCACCAACGCGGGCGGTCCGCCGCCCGGCGGTTTCGAGGAGGTGGAGGACGAGGCCTGGTACGGGGCCTACGACCTGACCTACCTGAGCGCCGTCCGCCTCATCCGGGAAGTCCTCCCCCACATGAAGCGAGGAGGCTGGGGTCGCATCGTGGTGATGACCTCGATCAGCGTCAAGCAGCCCATCCCGGACCTGATCCTGTCCAACGCGATTCGGATGAGCGTGGTGGGGATGGCCAAGAGCCTCGTCCCGGACGTCGGTCCCCACGATATCACCGTCAACGTCGTCGGCCCAGGCTACATCGGGACGGCCCGGACCAAGAAGCTTTTCGCGGCGCGGGCGAAACGGGAGGAAACGTCCCCAGAGGCCGCGGAAAAAGCCCTCCTGCGGTCCGTCCCCCTTGGGCGGATGGGCAGGCCGGAGGAGGTGGGGGCCCTGGTCGCCTTCCTTGCCTCGGAGCGGGCATCTTATCTGACCGGGACCGTAATCCAGATCGACGGGGGCCTGTATCGTGGCGTCTTCTAGGCCCCGTGTACCCTCTCCTTCAGCTTGCGCCGCAGGGCCTCGTTGACGGCCTTGCCGTCGGCAGCCCCCCGGAGTCGCTTCATGGCGAGGCCCATGAGGGGCTGCAAGGCGCCCTCGCCGCGCGCCGCGACCAGCTCCCCGTGCTCCTCGAGCAGGGCGTCCAGCTCCCGGTCCAGCTCCCCTGGTGCCAGCCGGCGCAGGCCCAGCTCGGCCAGGGCCTGATCGACCCCGATCTCCCGGTCGAGAACCGCCCGGAGGACGAGAGGGATCGCCTCCTTCGCGAAGCGGCCAGCATGGAGGGCGGCGAACAGCTCACTAAAGGTCGGCGGGGGGAGGTTGTCTACCTCGTAGCCCTCCGCGCGGAGCTCGGGCAAATGGTTGAGGAAGGTCCGAACGATCGTCCGGGGGTGGCCGTACCTCCCGGCCAGCTCCTCGAACGGGGCATCCCAGCCCTCGTCCAGGAGCTGCTCCACCTGCTGGGGGTGGATGCCGAACTCTCGCGCCAGGCGCTCCGCCCGGGCCTCGGGCGGCTCCGGCAGCTTCCGGGCCAACTCGCGCTGCCAGGCGGGGCCGACGCGGATGGGAGGGACGTCCGTCTCGGGGTACATGCGAGCACTTCCCGGGAGAGGTCGGCTGTAGATTGTGGTCCCGTCGGGCCGCGCGTCCCGGGTCTCCTCGGGAACGCCTTCCAAGGCGGCGCGGGCCCGTGCTCGCACCCGGTCCAGGGCCGTCCGGGCAACCTCCCCGTCGTCCGCGAGGAGGACGAAGGCGTCGTCGTTCCCCGCCCCGAGGGCCTCGGCGATGCGTTGGACTTCCTCCCCCGTCACCTCGTACCCCGGTAGCTCGTCGGAGTGGAGAATGCCCCGGGCCCCCACCACCGCGACCTGGGCAGCGAATTCGGGGCCCAGCCTGTCTCTGAGGAGACCCGCAAACCCGGGAAGGCGGAGGCCGAGGATTGCCCGCCCCCGCCCCAGGCCCTGGCGGAGGACGTGGGATTTCGTGTCTTGCAGCACCCCCCCCAGGTCGACCACCTCGTCCACCACCCCTTTGATGCCCCTCTTCCGCAGCACGTCCCGCGCCTCGAGGAGGGCCGCCTGCCGCCGGACCTCGCCCTCCACGTAGGTCGCGATCATGCCGAGTTCTTGGACCCCCTTAATCTCCACCCGTGCCCCGCCCTCCACCGAGACGTTCAGGTCTTCCCGGATGGTCCCGAGCCCGCGCCGGACGCGCCGGGTAGCGCGCAGGAGACGACCGAGGTAGAGGGCCACGTCGCGGGCCATCTCTGGCGAGTCGATGTCCGGAGTGGTGGCGATCTCCACAAGAGGGATGCCCAGACGATCGAGGCGGTAGAGCGCCTCGTCCCTGCCCCGGTGGATGAGGCGGGCGGCGTCCTCCTCCAGGCAGATCGTGGGGATGCCGATGGTCTTCCCGCCCACCTCGAGGGTCCCGTTCTGCGCCACGAGGGCGCTCCGCTGGAAGCCCGTGGTGTTCGAACCGTCGATGACCGTCTTGCGCATGAACTGGACCTCATCCACGGGCTGCGCGTCCAGGGCGAGGGCCGCGAGGAGGGCGATCTCGAGGGCCTCCCGATTCGCCGCGTGGGGCGGCTCCTCGTCGGCGTCCACCAGGCAGCTGGTCTCCGTGGTCTGGTAGCGGAAGGCCCGCCCCTTGCTCGCCTCCTCCAGGGCGGCCCGGTCGACCTCCCCCAACTCGCTCTGCGTGGGCCGGAGGTAGCGGACGAACTCCTCCCTGACCTCGTCCACCAGCCGGGACTCGCAGTTACAAAAGAGCTTGTGGGTCGCGAGCTGCTGGTGGATCTCGAGTCCGACCTTGATGGGGAGTTCCGGGGCCATGCATCACCTTGGGAAGGGGAAATGGGTGTGGTGGGCCTATAAGGATTCCCGGGGGATTAGGGGACGGGGAGCCCAGGGCGGTCCCTGACCCAGAGCATGTCGCCGTCTTGGAGGATCTGTCCGCGCCCCTTGCCGCCTCGCCCCTCCTTCTGCGACTAGGCGGGTTTCGACTCCTCGAGACGGAGCCGGGGGTTGATCTCCCCCGCCAGATTCGAGATCATCAAGCCCCGTACCTCCGACGGATCCGTCGTGTGGCCCAGGACCCACATGAGCTTCACGAGGGCCGTCTCGGGAAGCATGTCCT
>JBHIDH010000095.1:0-3531 GCA_046759985.1 Thermoplasmata archaeon | reverse complement strand
TCGGGCTTCTCCTTGTCCGAGGCGATCTTCGCGATGGACTTGTTGGGCGCGACGCCCACCGAGGCCGTAAGCCCCGTCCGCTCCTTGACCGCCCGCTTGATCTCACGAGCCAGGGCTCGGGCCTTTCGGAAGTCCTCCGCCCGGCTTGTCACGTCCAGGAACGCCTCGTCGATGCTCACCTGTTCGAAGGACTCAGCGAACGCCTCGAGCACCCGCATGACCTCGTCGGAGATCCGCCCGTAGTAGGAGAAGTCGGGCCGGAGGTACACCCCTTCGGGGCACTTCCGGTAGGCTGTGGAGATGGGCATGGCCGAGTGGACCCCCCTCTCCCGGGCCTCGTAGGACGCGGCGGCCACGACGCCCCGCCCCTTCCCCTCCTTCGGATCGGCCCCGATGATGACGGGCTTGCCCAAGAGGTCCGGGTCTCGCAGCCGCTCCGCGGACACGTAGAAGGCGTCCATGTCGACGTGCAGGATGACCCGGCCCATCGCCGTAGGCATGGAGAGGCGCGAATATGAAGACTCCCTCGGGTCAGAACTCCGTCAGGGTCTTCTGGCCCGACCTGGGGAACGCCCGCTCGATGAGGCCCACCAGGCGATGAAACTCGTTCACCGAGCCGGGGCCGAAGCCGGCGAAGTGGTTGTTGAAGAAGACGTACGCCTGGCGGACGTCCGGGATGGCGTCCCGGATCCGGGTCCCCCATACCCCCATCTCCTCCGTCCGGTCCTTCTGGAGTTCGCCCAGCTGCTCCAGGGAGCGGTCCCCGATGAGGCGGAGGTAGAGGAGGTCGGAGGTGACCGTGGGCGGGGAGTCCAGGTACTGGGTTGTCGACCAGGCTTGGGCCACGTGGTGGCTCGCGAGGAGGTCGGACACCTTCTCCTGGAACCACGACCGGTGGCGGAACTCGAAGGCATGGGGAACGTCCGTCCGAATGAGGGTGAGGAACGTCTCCAACGCTGACAGGTCCTTCTCCACCTGGAAGGAGGGCGGGAACTGGACGACGAAGGCCCTGAGCTTCGGACCTAGCTCGTCGAAGGCGCCGTAGAACTGCTCCAGGGGCCCCTCGACCCCGCGGAGCTTGCGCTCATGGGTGATGCCCCGGGGGAACTTGGCCGTGAAGGCGAAGTCCTCCGGCGTGGCCCGCCGCCACGTGGCCACCATGGACGGGAGCGGAATCCGGTAAAAGCTGGAATCCACCTCCACGACGTCGAAGACGGAGCTGTAGAGCCGAAGGTAGTCCCGGGCGGGCGTACCAGGCGGGTAGAAGCTCCCCGTCCAGAAGTCGTAGGACCAGCCGCTGGTCCCCACCAAGAGACGCTCGGCAAGGGCGGCCCGAACCGACGTGGGCGCGGCGCTGGTCATGGTGGATTGGTCCCCAGACCCCGGTGGGTGCGCTCACCGTTTCCTGTCTTAAATACGTTGGCGGACCATAGTTCCACCCTAGGAGCGGTCGTAGATGGTGGAGGTCGGGTTGCCGGAGGAAAAGCGGCATCCGAAGCAGCGCATCGTCGTCCTCCGCGTGGAGGGGGAAGTGGCGACCCTGAACGGTCCCGCCCTGGAGATCCGGCTCCCCGCGCGATGGGCGAGGAAGCTCACGCCGTGGTATCAGGGGCCGGGACGGACCATTCTCTGCAACGCGGATAGGACCACCTACAACCTCGTGGGCGTCACCAAGGCGGGGAGGGACCTGATCCTCAGCTTTGTGGACCCTCGGGGCACCTTAGCGGCGGAACGCACCTCGGGCCATCTCATCGAGGCCCTCGACCGACTGCTCGGCGACGGGAAGAGACCGGGCCGAAGCCGCTGAAGCGACGGAGTGCATCAAAGCTTTATAACGGCCTCCGACTCGGAATCGGGGACTCGTAGCCTAGCCTGGACAGGGCACCGGCCTTCTAAGCCGGCGATCCCGGGTTCAAATCCCGGCGAGTCCATCCTCCGTTTCGAAGAGAGTCACCTCGCTCTCGGGAGCCTTGGCGAGGTACGCCTCGAGATCCTCTAGCCTAATCTGGACCTCCATTCCCTCCCGATATAGTTTGAAGCCGAGCCGTTCGTTGATGGAGAGCATCGGGGCATTTGAGAAGGCGTTGCCCGTTCGGACGACACGGACCTGGGGGAACTCCTCGCGAACCCGGAGCAGCATGGCGGCCTTGATCCACTTCCCGAGTCCTCGCCCCCGGTACGGACGCCGCACCCCGGTCATCCATTGGTGAATCATCCAATCCTCCTCAGGGAAGTAACCCATCTCCGTGAGTCCCGAAATTGTGCCGTCTTCCTCCCGGGTCACGGCCGTCAGGATGGTCCCGCCCCCTTCGGCGATGCCCGCCTCGGCCTGCCGCCGCCGCTCCGGGGTGAACACCTCATCCCCGATGTCCAGGTCGTCCCGGGGCATCATGTTCCAGACCTCGGTGAACGCCGCGCACCACTCCTCGATGTCTTCGTCGTCGATGCGATTCGTGAACCATCCGAGTTTCGAGTTTGGAGATCGTACAGGACCTTCGCCCGCCCATTGCTCCACCATCGTCCAGTCCACCTCGTCCAAATCCAACCGACTCTGACGATCTCGCTGGGCATCCTGGGCGCCCACCGCCTTCCAAAAAGCTAGACCGGACGCCTCCTCGGCGTAGGACACGACCGAGGACTTGCCGTGCTCTCGCGCAAAGTTAGCCGCCTCTCGGAGGAGTCGCCGACCGATGCCCTGCCGGCGGTAGGGAGGCAGGAGGGAGATCCAGACCCATAGGATGTGCTTGTTCTCCTCGTAGCTGGGCGCGTCGGGACGGGCGAACTCGAGCGTCTGCCAGCCGATCCACTCATCCGACCCGTCGCCGTCGATGACGGGAAAGGCAAGCTCCTTCCAGGCGGTATCCGGCTTTCGCTGCTGCGCCTCCACCGTAGGGTCCGCTAGCAGGGGGTCATCGGGATCGGTTTCGGCGTGCCGCTTTCGCCGGTACGCGTGGAACCGAGCCCATTCCTCTCTCGTCGCCCGCTGGGGGTCGAACGAGACGACTTTGATGCGAACCATGTCGTTCAGGCCTCCTTGCCGTCCTCCAGCGGGAAGGGCCTGCGAGGCACCTCCGGGTCCTTGGGTTCCTGGGAAGTCTCGAAAAGACGCGACCGCCTCGCCTCCCGGGGACCGTCCCCGGAGGATACCGCGGGTTTCCCCGCAGCGGAGGACGGCCTGTCAAGCCATGCCGCGGCCTAGGCGGCTCGATACTTATATACTTGCCTCCTTAGGGACGCCTGGTGATGCCATAAAGCGGGGCTCCCGCGCCTGGAAGAAGCGCGGGAAGATGCGTTGGAAGTGGCGCAAGAAGCGCATGCGCCGCCGTAAGCGCCAGCAGCGGATGCGCCAACGCTAACCCGTGGGGGCATGGGGTAGCCCGGGATCCTGGCGGGCTCCAGTTAGAAGGGAATGAGTCGCAACGGGTTTGCTGAGTCGTGATGAATAACTGGAGCGATGACCCGGCGGACGGACGGTCCGTCTGTGTAGGCGAAACCCGCTGACGGGGGTTCGAATCCCTCTGCCCCCACTCC
>JBHIDH010000094.1:0-3540 GCA_046759985.1 Thermoplasmata archaeon | reverse complement strand
GTCCAGAGGGCTCTCTCGCTCCCGAATCCGGAGGCACCTCAAGAGGGCTTCCCGACACCTGAAGAAGGAAGAGCGGGACCGAGCCCGCGATGACCTGCGGGCGGCCCTGGACCTCTTTCCCGCGTCTCTGGAGGCATTCGATTCGGGCACCTTGTCCCTCCTATTACGGGCCGCGGAAGTGGCGAGCGCCCTCGATGGCTCGGTGAAGATCGCGAAGCTGCTGCGGGCCTACCTAAAGCAGGGGGCGGAGGATCCTGCGGCATACGGCGCCCTCGTCCGAACCCTTGTGGCCGCGCAGAAGGAGGAGGAAGCCCTTGAGGTCTGTGACGGAGGCCTCGCGCGACTCCCCACCGACGACTCCCTCCACCTCCTACGGGCGGAGGTTCTCCACGGACTGGGGCGGGACGACGAAGCGGTGGCCGTCCTGTGGGCCGCCGCCGAAGGGGGAGGGGCGTGGCGGGAGGCGCTGTCGGCCCTCGCCGATTTGGCGGAGCCACATTCTCGTCTTGCAGTCGTACGGGGGTGCCGTCTCGAGGCGGAAGGCGACGTCCATCGCGCCCTGGAGTCCTACGGAGATGCACTGGACCAGGATCCCCGATGCGTCGACGCCTTCGAGGGGCGGGCGCGCATCCTCTTGTCGGAGGGAGACCACACGGCGGCCCACGATGCGCTCCAAGAATCCCTCACCATCGAGTCAACCCGGGCGCCCGTTTGGGAGATGAAGGCGCGCATCGAGGCGAGCCGGGGGGAGACGGAAGAGGCCATCCGATCCCTCCAGGTCAGCCTTCGGTATGACCCGCGGCGGGTCGACGCCGTGACCCTCTTGGGTTCCCTCTTTCACGTGGCGGGACGGGATAACGAAGCGGTGGAATACTTCGAGGCGGCTGCAGAGGTGGCGGAGGACGATATCGCATTCCTCGAAGGGTGGAGAGAGGCCCTCGTAGCCATCGGTGCCTGGGAGGAGTATCGCGCCGTCACCCGACGCCTTTCGAAGGCCGAGCCAGGTCGCCAGGACCTGCGCGTCGACGAGGCCTGGAGCTGGTCCGAGACCGGCAACACTGCGAAGGCCGAGGAGCTCCTCGCGGCGTCGCTCGAGGATTCCCCCGACGGCAAGGCCCTTCGAAAGGCCGGGGAACTCGCTGTGCGCATGGAGGCGTGGGATCTCGCCCGCCGGGCCGGGGAAGAGACCCTTCGTCGTCATCCGGACGATCGAGGAGGCATTCGAAGTCTCGCCCTCGCGCTCCGCGGGCTCGGCCGAAACGGAGAGGCCCTTAAGGTGCTATCCCGCGGGCATCGCCTCTACGGCGACCTGGAGTCTCTACAGGTGAAGCGGGAGATCTTGCGGGATCAAGGAGACTCCAAAGCCCTGTTCCGCTGCTGCGACGCGATCCTTCGCCTGACGCCCGAGGCGGTGGATGTGTATCTTGAGATGGCGGGTCTCGCCGCCTCCCAGGGGAAGCGCCGTCGGGCATTACGAGTCTGCGAGCGGGGACTTAAGGCGGTGCCGGAGAACCAGAATCTACGGTTGGAGAAGGGAAGCCTCCTGCACGACGAGGGACGGCCCGACGAAGCATACCGCGTTTACGATGCGGTGATCCAGACGAACGAGGAGAATGCCCGCGCCTGGAAGGGCCGGGGCCTCGCCCTCTATGCTCTGAAGGACTACCCGGGAAGTGCCTCAGCCTTTGCGCGAGCCGCCAAGTTGGCCGAGGACCCCGAGAGTTGGTACTACCAGGGCCTCTCCCTCCGGGCGACGGACCAGGCGGAGGAGGCCCTCCGGGCATTCGACAAGGCGGTGGCGAACGGGGGGGAAGGCGTCTGGTGGCTGGATCGAGGCTCATGTCTCCAGGACCAAGAGAAGTTTCGGGACGCCCTCCACTCGTACGAGCAGGCCCTGGCGGCCGATGCTGCGCTCGACCGGGCACTCCTCGGGAAGGCGGAGTGCCTCTTCGAACTCGAAGACCCTCGGGCTGCGCTGCTCGTGCTCGACGCGGCCACCTTGGACACGGCATCCCGTCGCGACTTGTTGCTCGCGAAGATCCGGTGTCTCGAACGCTTGGAAAGATTCCAGGAGGCCCTGGACGCTGCCGTGGCCTTGACGGGGGCCTACCCTCGGGAGGCCGAGGGGTGGATGCTCCGGGCCCGATTCGCCAGTGCTTTGGGCCTGACGACGGAGTCCCGGCTTTCCTGGTCGGAAGCCGGTAAGCTGAGGCCCCAGGACCCCGCCCCGAAGGTGGAAGAGGCCGCCATGCTGCTCGAGATCGGGGACGCCGAAGAGGCGCTGCGACTTAGCGACGAGGCGCTGGCCTTGGACCGGAGGAACGAGGGGGCCGCCGTTTCCCGGGGACGGGCCCTCGCAGACTTGGGCAACCACGAGGCGGCCGTCCGAGCCTTCGACGCCGCCCTGGCGCTCCATCCCGGCTTGGAGGAAGCCGTCTGGGGGAGGGCCCTGAGCCTCGCGCGGGCAGGGAAGTTCGAGAGAGCGCTCCGCGCCGTGGAAGAACTCGAGGCCCAGCATCCTGCGGATGCGCAGACTTGCCTCTGGAAGGCCCGCGTTCTCTCCGAGGCCGGCGAGTGGGAAGAGGCGCTGCGGGCCCTCAATCAGGCTCTGTACTATGGCGGCGGGAACGCCGAAGTACTGGCTGCCAAGGGCCGCACGCTCGGCGAGCTGGGACGTGTGAAGGAGGGCATCAAGCTCCTCGAGAGTGCCGTGAACGAAGAGCAAGCGGATCCCCGCCTGACCAATGCCCTTGCCGGCCTCCTGATTCAGGGAGAGCGCTTTGAGGAGGCCCTCGAACATCTTCCGGCGAAGGGACGGGCCGACGCGTCGGGCCGCGAGGCGACGCTCCTACGGGCCGAGGCCCTCGGAGGGGTGACGCGGTGGGACGAAGCCTGGGAGGTCCTCGCATCGGCGTCCGGAACGGGTCCCCTTCCCTCTTCAACATGGATTCGTCTCTCGGCCCTCTACGAAGGGCAGGGGGATGGCGCAGGGGCCATCGCGTGCTACGACCGAGCCCTTGAGGCCGATGGTCGCAATCCGGAACTCTGGAAAGGCCGGGCTCGCCTCTGCGCGCAGCAGGCACGCTGGCCGGAGGCCCTGGAGTCCTACCAGACGGCCAACGAGTTGGGCCCGGAGGACGAGGAGGTCCTATCCGGACTCGGCCGGGCGTACACGGAGGTCGACCTCTTCGATGAAGCCCACGAAGCGTATCGTCGGGCCCTGGCCGTAAACCCCGCCAGCGGGATCGCGGCCCGGGGGCGCGAGGAGGTGGAGGCCCGACGCCATGCACGGCGCGTCGAGGGGTACGCGTTCCGGATCTTGCAGTTCGAGCTCACCCATGGCCGCCCGGCGACGAAGGAGGAGGCCTTCCGCTACTGCGACGTGCCCCAGGAACTCCTGCCCGACGTGCTGGGGTACGTGAACGAACCGCCTGCGTTGGACATCCTGTCCCTCGACGAGGGGGAGATCCGCAGCCTCGAGGCGCAATCGCGGGACGTCCTCGTCGGGACCGAGGGAACCGGCATCCCCCGCCTCGCCGA
>JBHIDH010000093.1:0-3574 GCA_046759985.1 Thermoplasmata archaeon | reverse complement strand
ATGCGCCTCAACGTCGGGAAGTACGGTTCCTTCAAGAAGTCGGACAAGGAGATTCCCGAGGTGAAGACGGACGTGGACAAGTCGGCAGACGAGTACGAGTCGAGCCGTCGCGACTCCCGCGGCGGTCGTCGTCCCTACGGGGGCGGCGGCGGCCGATCCCGAGGGAATCAGCAGAGACGGAGCCGGGGACGCCGCCGCTACTAGGATCCCCGCGGATTCTCCGGTGACCGGGGACGACGGGCTCGCCCAGATTCGACGGGCCCTCCCCGTTCAGCGTTGGACACCCCCGCCGGTCGAGCGGCCCTTAGGACACTAGACGCTTCTTCCCACACCCCAGGGCCATCCTTGCGTGATAAGGCAGAAGGAAAGCGGCGCCTGTCGATGACGCCGAGAAGGCTCTACGGCGCACACGTCCTCGCCTAGCTGCGGTTGGACTCCGGTGCTGACACGGCCTCGCGGATGACACGCAGCCGGCCACGAGCCGCCAGGGTGACCGCGACCGCACCCAGCCCGAAGGAAGCCGATCCGAACCCTACGAGGAGCCAGTCGGGCTCCTGGGCTTGGACCCCGGTGAAACTGTAGCGCAGCTGGACCTCCTGGGGCAGCGCCTCGGTCTCCTGGGCATGCGCGAACACCAGGTAGTACGTTCCCGCGCTCCGGAGGCTGAGGGCCAGGACGCCTGAGGATCCCGTCGTCTCTCCCAAGGCCTCCAGGACCACGCCGGCGGCCTGGTAGGTCCGGTAATCCCGCTCCAGCAGAAGGTAAACCTGGATGGCCCGCTGGGAGGTCTCCTCGAAAACGATGTGGACCCGCCCGCCCTCCTGCATCGAGAGCTCCACGGCGTAGTGCCACTGGGCCCCGGCGGGGATGCCAAAGGTCTGCTCCCCCTGCAGCGAGGTCCCGAGGTCCCACCCGGCGTCCAGGAGGGCAAAACCCGCGAAGAACAGGACCCCCGCCAGGACGAACAGGACCTGATAGAACCGTAGCACCGCTCCTCCTCCCGCGATTTCCTCCGTCCCTTCCCCGAGGGGAGGGACCACGTGGGGGCCTGGATTAAAGCTATCGACCTTTCGGGATGCTGAGAACACCCGGGCCAGGGGGGGGCCAGCCGCCTAGGCTTCCGCGATGAGCAGGTAGCCCGGGCCGACCCGTTCGTGGCTAGTCGCCTGGAAGCCGTGCTCTTCGAGTCGCGCCATCAGCGCGGCGGGGGTGTAGAAGGTGGAGCGGCCGCCTCCGAAGGTGCTCTCGAGGAAGTGGGCTCGCTTCCCCGGGCCGCGGGTGGGGTCGAACTCCTCCAGGACGAACCGGCCCGCGGGCCTGAGGACGCGGTGGATCTCCTGGAGCGCCCGGTCCGGGTCCGAGACGTGATGGAAGGAGACGATGGCCGCGGCCCGGTCGAAGTGGCCGTCGGGGAACGGGATCTCCTCGGCCTGGCCGGAGACGAAGCGAAGGCCCGGCCTGCGCCGCCCGCCGTACGCGACCTTCCCGCCGTCCGGCTCCAGCACCACGATTTCCTCGCACCCCGCCGCGAACACCGCCGTGTAGGCCCCCGTCCCCCCGCCGATGTCCAGCAGGCGACATCCCGGCTCGAGGGCCAACGCCGCCCGCAGGAACGGGAGGTCCCGCCGGTGGGTCCGCAGGTTGATCCAATCCTGGACCCGGAGGAATCCCGCCCGGAGCATCCCCGTGCCTACGCCTCCTTCCGGTAATCGTGGAGCTCGAGGACGTGGCCGAAGGGGTCCCAGACCGCGCCGTGGTGGTCATCCCCCCGGTCGATCCGGACCCCGGCGAGCTCCAGGACCTCGGCCGCCTCCGCGAAGTCGTCCACGTGGAGGGAGGAGGGCGAGTGGTTCCCCTCGGCGCTCAGGGCCACGGGGGTGACCCGTTCCTGCTTGTAGAGGGTGAACGGCCCCTCGGGCGCGGTCACCGCCGTCCAGATGGGGTCCACCTCCCCGACGACCTCCGGACCAAGGAGGTCCCGGTAGAAGGCGAGGGCCGGTCCATGTCCTCGACGCCGATGAGGATGTGTCCGATGTCCCGGACGAGGGGGGGCACGCCCCCGCCATGGAAACGGCGCATAACGACGCTACCCCTCGAGGCGGGCCGCGATGCGGAGGTAGAGCCCGGGCAGGGTCCCGTACGGGACCTCGGGCGCCGCGCCCAGGGCATCCCGGATTGTCACGCCAGCCACCGCGACCCACAACGCGTCCGTAATGGCGGCCCGGGCGGCCATCTCCTGGAGCTCCCGCGAGACATGGGCGTCCCAGTCCTTTCCCAGCCCCTGGACGGCCCGCAGGAGACGCCGCAGATCCTCGGCGGGCCCGAGCTTCCTCTGCGCCAGGACCTTGGCCAGCTCTCGGGTGTAGGTCGCGAAGTCGATCTCCCCGCCCTCCCACTGCTCGACCAGGGGGAAGCAGCCGGCGTGGGCGCAGAGGCCGATGCTCACGCTCTCCGCGGCCTCGTTTGCCTCGGCGGCCGCCTTCGCGTACTCGCCCTGCTTCAGCCGTTCCGTGGCCGCGGTCAGGCTGTACGTGTGGTCCAGGAGTTCGAAGAGCATCTCCCCCGCGCGGCCCCGCCCCCACTCCTCCGTCAGGGCCTCCGCACTCCGCCGAAGCGCGTCCTCCGCCCCGAGAAAGGCGTCCAGCTCCCGCGCCTCCTCCAGGAGGTCTGCGCGCAGTCGGTCCTCATCTCCCTTCCATCCCGGCTTCCAGAGGTAGTTGTGAAGTTCGCCCACGTCGTGCCGCATCCGCTCCTCGAGAGGCGCGAAATCGCCCGTGTCCTCACCCGCGCGGGCAACGGCACGGGGGGAGATAAAGCTGCGACGGTTTCCGGCGGCCGGGGACCCCCTTCCGACAATCTTCTAATGGCAGGAGCCCAATGGGAGGCTGCCCATGGGCCTCATGGACAACTTTGACCTGAAGCCGCTGCCGAAGCGGTGGCAGGAGGAGTGCACGCACTGGGAGGACACCTACTTCCAGGAGCTGTCCGAGGTCCAGGACGAGAAGACCTGGCACCGCTTCTATCCCGAGCGCCCCGTCACGAAGCTGGCGGTCATCCAGGCCCGACCCGAGGCCTTCGGCACCTACGCCTCCAAGGCCCTCGCCGCGGGGCGCCGGACCTCCGAGTTGGGCCACCGCGTCAACCGGGCGGAGGAGCTCAACGACGAGCAGTTCGGCATCGCCCTCAAGATCATCAAGGCCCAGGCGTCCACGGAGCTGGGCAGCATCCAGCAGCACCGCATGGTCTACACCAAGCTCGACACCGACAGCCTGACGGGGCTGGACCGGGAGATCGTGGAGGGCATCCACCGGACCGACGGGTACAGCACCACCTACCCCGGCACCCTGGAGGCCCTGAGCTTCTCCGCCAAGCGCGTGTGCGTGGAGGAGCTCCGCCATCACTACCAGATGGCGGGCGTCCTCACCCTGGACCCCACGTGGGACCAACGCGACGGGCGCCGCTACGCCACGGAGACCCTGGACGAGCTCTTCGCCATGAAGCCGGGCCACCACATCCTGGACGCCTTCAACATCCCCTTCCTCAGCCTCATGGACGAGGGGGTCTTCATGGCCCT
>JBHIDH010000092.1:0-3583 GCA_046759985.1 Thermoplasmata archaeon | reverse complement strand
AAGATCGTCACGAACGAGCTGTACGGGATGGCGGTGGAGGAGGGCGATCCCCTGGAGATCCTGCCCCTGATCGACCCCATCATCGAGCAACTGGTAAGCGAGGGGTGGATCGAGGACAAGGCAGTGGAGTGGGGCATACCCACCGAGGTGCCGTAAGACAGGAAACCCGGCCGAATGGGAACCTGCGGCGTCGTTTGACCCCTTCCGCCCAGCTTCGGCAGGAAACGCGACGGGAGAAGCAGGATGGGACGGTTGGGACCCCGGGTCCTTGCCGCCCTCGTTCAAGGGATGCGTCTCGTTCTGTACACCTTCTGGCCGCTCCTCCTGATTCTCATTGGCATCGCCGTGGTTGTGGCGACTTTGGGTGCCCTGGGCACCGTCGACCTCGCCTTCTTTGGCCGGGTCTCGCCCCTCTATGTCCGCGGGACGATCCTCACGCTGGCGGCGACCGCCGTCATCCTCCCCATCTCCTTCGTCGTCGGCTTCCTCGTTGGGTGGGCGAGGATTTCCGAAAACCCCCTCGCCTACTCCGCCTCCACCTTCTTCGTCGAGGTGCTGCGAGGGACCCCGCAACTCGTCGTCGTTCTCGTCGGGTTCTTCGTGATCTTGCCCGTCCTCGTCGGCGGGCGCAATGTCACCAGCTTGGCCTTCTGGGGAGGCAGCATTGCTCTGGCGTTGCACTCGGCCGCGTACCAGGCCGAGATCTTCCGGAACGGCTTCCAGTCGGTGCCCTCGGGACAGATCGAAGCGGCCCACGCCCTTGGCCTGGATTCCTGGCAGACGATGCGTAGCGTCATCTTTCCACAGGCGTTTCGGGTCAGCTTGCCCCCCCTGGGAAACGAATTTGCCAATGTTGTGAAGGACTCTGCCATTCTCTCCTTCCTGAGCCTGTTGGTCATCTTCCCTTTCCGCTTCTCAAGTTTCGACCTGACTGGATGGGGCCAGCAGATCGCCACGCTAGCTGTGCTCAACGCCACCTTGAACGAGGCGATCTTCAACTGGGTCCTCATCGCCATCGTTTACTTCGTACTCATCTACGTCCTCACCGCCGCCATGCTCGCTCTGGAGAAGCGCATGCAGGTTCCCGGACTGGAGGAGGCGGTATGAGCGCGGGCCGCGACGTGATCCGGGCGGAGAACGTGTACAAGAGCTTCGGCGAGCTCCGCGTGCTGCGGGACGTCTCCCTCACGGTAGACAAGGGGGAGGTCCTCGTGGTCCTCGGGCCCAGTGGGTCCGGAAAGAGCACGCTCCTCCGGTGCCTGAACCTCCTGGTCTACCCCGAGGAAGGGCGGATCTGGGTTAACGGGGTGTTGACGACGGACCCCCAGGTCCGGCCGGAGTGGGTGAGGGAGCAGGTGGGGATGGTGTTCCAGAGCTTCAACCTGTTCACCCACCTGCGGGCCATCGACAACGTTACCCTTGGGCTTCGAAAACTCAGGCGGGTCCCGGCGGACGAAGCCACGGAGGTGGGGGCGCGCCTGCTCGAGCGTGTGGGCCTTGGGGACAAGGTCCAGGAGTTCCCGGCGAACCTCTCAGGGGGACAGCAACAGCGCGTAGCCATCGCTCGGGCCTTGGCGATGAGTCCGAAAGTCGTCCTCTTCGATGAGCCCACTTCTGCCCTCGATCCCGAGTTCATCTCGGAGGTCCTCGACGTCATGACGAGCCTCGCCCGGGAGGGCATGACGATGGTCGTCGTGACGCACGAGATGGGTTTCGCGAAGGGGGTGGGGGATCACATCCTTTTCCTCGCCGAAGGGAAGGTCGTGGAGGAGGGACCTGCTCGTGAGCTCATTGAGCATCCGAAAAACGCTCGCACGCGGGCGTTCATGAGCAAGATACTGGGGTAGCCATGGCTGCGGGAGAAGGCGGATGGGAGCGGGGTGGGACACGACTCCTCCACTGGATGAAGGTCCATCGGTCTGTGACGGCAGGTGTCTTTGCCTTTGCCGTTATGGCCCTCTTCTTTCTCTATCTCTACGTCCTAACGCTCAATGGTGAGTTCGATGCCGAATTCGTGTTGGATCGCCTGCCTGAGTTCCTCCTCGGCCTCCAGCTGACGCTCATCTTGACGGTAGGGAGCTTCAGCATCGGGATTCTGATAGGCTTCCTCACGGCGGCCGCTCGGGTCTCCCGGTCCCGCATCCTCCGCGGAATCGCGAAAGGCTATGTGGATGTCTTTCGAGGGACCCCCATCCTGGTCCAGATCTTCCTCTGGCTCACGCTGATCCTGGCCCTGATCCCCACCTATCAATTCCGCACCCTCGTCGCCGCTTTCCTCGCCTTGACCATCAACACCGGGGCGTACCAGGCAGAGATCTTCCGAGGAGGCTTGAAGGCCATCCAAGAGGGCCAGCTCGAGGCGGGGCGCGCCCTCGGCTTCACCCGGTGGCAGCTGATGCGTCACATCCAGCTCCCGCAGACCCTTCGGCTCATCATTCCTCCCATGACGAACGAGTTCATCCTCTTGCTGAAGTCGAGCGCCCTCGTCTCCGCAATCGGGGTTGTGGAGCTGGCCTTCGTTGCCCGGCGGGTCACCGTGCAGTTCTTCCTACCGCTCGAAGCTTGGACCGCCGCGACGTTGCTGTACCTTGCCATGACGGTGCCCCTCGCCAAGCTCGTCCAGACGCTGGAGAGGAGATTCCGGATTCCAGGTCTCGGACTCCCCGTTGTGCGCCCAGGCACCGCCCGCGCGCCCCCGCCAGTCGCCGTCGAAGAGGGCCAAGCCACCGGCCAGACCTCGACTCGTCGGAGGAATGGGTTCTACCTCTACCTACGGAGGAGAATGGGCTCGGCCCCGGGCTGACGGGAGTGGGACCCACAACCCGGGGCTTAGGCCTTCACCGCGAGGCTGTCCAGGACCAGCTGCGCAAGATCCTCGAAGGCCTTCTCCACGTTCTCCCCTGTCTTCGCGCTCGTCAGGAGGTAAGCCGAGTCCCAGCCTTCCGTGAACTCCTCGAGAGTGGTCTCGTCCAGAGCAACCTCCTTCTTCAGGTCGACCTTGTTCGCCAAGACCATCATGGGGACCTTCCCGGCCACGTTCTCGATGGAGGTTCTCCAGCCGGTGAGGTCCTCCAGGGTGTCTTCCCGCGTACTGTCGCACACTGCGAGGATGCCTTGGGCGCCGTAGAAGTAGGCCTCCCTAAGGAGCTCCCGCAAAAACTTCTCCCCCATGACGTCCCAGATGGCGATGTCGATGTGGGCCTTCCCCCGACCCTTGGCGTCCTCGAGCGTGAGGCTCCGCCGGGTTACCTTGGCCCCGAGGGTCACCGTGTACTTGTCCTCGAACTCGTCGTAGACGTACCGCCGGATTAGCGAGGTCTTGCCGACGGCCGCCTCCCCCGCCAGACAGATTTTCATCTTCCAGCGTTCTTCCTTCTTTGAGGCCATGACGACGCTGCGGGCTCGGCAGAACGTCTATTAAGCCTTCGCAGGCCATTATCAGGCCCACGATTCGCGGGGTCCGTGGGGCAAACCGCCTTTAAGAACGGCTCCCGTCTTTCCATCGGGAGACGGAGGTTCCAGTGGCGAAAGACCCCATCTGTGGCATGTACGTCGACGAGGCCCACGGCCTGAGCGAATCGGT
>JBHIDH010000091.1:0-3584 GCA_046759985.1 Thermoplasmata archaeon | reverse complement strand
TCCTCAAATTCGGGGCCTTCCGTACCGTCCTTGAGGAGGCGGCCCGATGGCGGCCCTCGGTCCGGCTGGAGCTCGAGGAGGAGGATCAGAAACCCTTCGACGAGCCCCTCGTCTTTGTGGACCCCGTCGACGGCGACCGGAACGCCGCCTCCGCCGTCTCCTCCCACGCCCTCGCCATCTTCATCCTGGCCGCGAAGCACTACGAGGAGCGACCCGATCGCCGTTTCTTCTTCCCGGAGGCGGTCCGGCCCCTCTCCCTCACGGCTCTCCGGAAGGAGGCCCGCGCACGTGGAACGGTCCTCCTAGGACTGGCCGCGTCGACGCCCGACCTGCCCGAGGACGTCGTCTACCCGCAGCTACGGAAGGCGGAGCAGGCCGTCCGTTCGTTCCTGAAGAGGGAGGACTTTCGGGTCCTGGGGTCGCAGCCCTTCCTTCTCGAGAAGGAGTGGCTCCTTCTCCTTGAGCTCGAGCGGGGGGAACTTCCTCCCGTCCGCAGGCATGTCGGCCCGCCCACATGGCTCGACCACGCGGAGGCCTTCTGGGCGAAGTGGGAGGGATCGCCCCGGCGTGTCGCGGGCCCCTATGTGGAGGGCAATCGACTCGTGGTGGACGTGCGGAGGGAGGAAGCGCGGGCCTCCCGGGCCTTGGACAGGCGGGTGCCCCGGTTGAGCCTGGGGAAGAACCTCGATCGGGCCGTGAAGGCCGGCTATCGGGTGTTGGAGGGCGAGGAGATCGCCCGGGCCGGCTACCGCGGACCCTTGACGGAGTTCCTGGGACGCGACCTCCCGTGGCAGGTCAGAAAGTCGCCACGATGAAGCTGAAGCTGCCGCGATGGCCTGCCCGGTCCTGAGCTTCTATGGTGAGGGTGTAGGCGCGGCCCGCTTCCACCGAGGTCACGGTGAAGGCCCACTCCGCCCCCGTTTCGGTAAAGGTCATCCGTCCGGTCTGGTGTTCGCTCCCTCCAACGACCACCTGAATCTGGACGTCCACGAGCTGCTGGTTGTCGGTGATGTTGGCCAGGACCTGGAAGCTCGTGGCGCCCCCGAGGGGGAGAGAGATAGAGCCGCCGTTCCCCACGTTAGCGGGAGTCCCGCCCAGCACCGCCGCGTCGTGGATTACGGGGGGCGAGACGTCGAGGAAGGGGGGGTTTAGCAGGAGGACCCAAAAGGCGAACCAGGCGAAGAGGTGGATGGCCCCGTTGCCGGCCCAGAGCTTCCAGTCAAAGCGGGACATGTCCAGACGGGAGAGGGGGTAGAGGTAACGAAGCCCGTACAGAGCCACGAAGCCTACCAGGCCGCCAAGCGGGGCGAGACCCATCAGGGTGAGGGTCCACGAGGCGAGGGCGACGACGAAAGCGTAGGCGATGGTAAGGATCGCGGCCTTCGCCGCCTCCACCTCCCGCCGCATGAAGCCGATTTCGTCGAACTCCGGGGCCTGGAACTCGAACTGCTCCTGTTTCTTCCGCTTCTTCCGGGCCAAACGCACTCGGAACGGAGGTCGGGCTTAAACCCTTTTCCGGGGCCTGGCCACGAGAGCTGGGGCCTGCTGACGGTCTGGAAACTGTGAAGCTTATGGCGGGCGACCCTTTCTCCCAGGGTGTCTGAGGGGGAACGGTGACAGGGGATTCCAAGGCGGAGAGCGCCGCGTGTCCGCACAGGGACGTGGACTTCCTGGGGGAAGACACGGGCAGGAATCGGTACTCCCGGTGCCAGGCCTGTGGTTCCATCCTGATCCACGATAACGTCAAGGTCTGGGTCATCCGGCCTGGGGGGCCCCTCGAACCCGGCGACTAACGGCGGCACATATTCACAGAACTTATGTGTGATAACGGTATATACCGACGGGGTTCCCCATGGAGAGTCGCAAGATTCAGAAGGTCGGCGTTTCCACCTTGACCATCTCCCTGCCCAAGCAGTGGACGAAGGCGCAGGAGCTTCAGAAAGGGGACCAGGTCTTCCTCGTCCAGGAAGGGGACTCCCTCCGCCTCCTGGCGCCGGAAGGGGCGCGGCGGAGACTGGAGCGCCCGGTACCCGACTACGTCATCGACGCGGGCGTCCTAGAGGAGCCGCACATGCTTGAACGGGTCGTCGTGGGGAACTACGTCCTCGGACGCGAGCGCCTCGTGGTCCGTTCCGCCTCCCGGCTGAGCAGTGCCCACATGGAGGAACTTCGGAACATCGCGAGGCGACTCATGGGACTGGGCATCATCGAGGAGACGGGGGGGAGGGCCGTCCTTCAGTGCTCCATCGAGACGGCCAAGTTCCCCATCGAGTCCCTCATCAAGCGGCTGTACAACCTCGGGAAGACCATGCTGGGCGACGCCGTGGAGGCCCTCGTTACGAAGGACCGGACCCTCGCCGAGGACGCCATTCGCCGAGAGGACGACGCGGACATGATCTACTGGCTCCTCGTCCGTCTGGTCCTCTCCGCCCAGCAGGATGACAGCCTGATCACCAAGCTGGGGATGGAGAACCGGCTGAACAACGCGGGGTACCGCCTCATCGCCAAGGAGCTCGAGACGGTGGCCGACTGCGCGACGGCGGTGGCCGAGAGCGTGCTGCGCCTCCTGGACGACGAGGCGGAGGTGCCGCCTCGGATCCTCGCCGCGTTGGCGGACTACGCGGGGGAGGCCGCGGCCCGCTACGGGGACGGTCTTGCCGCCCTCATCACGCGGGATCTGAAGCTGGCGAACCGCACGGTCGATGGGAGTCGCAAGCTGGAGGCGAGGCTGGGGGAGTTCATGACGCACCTGTTCGGCGAGGTTCAGGACCCGCAGGCCCTCCTGGCCCTGAAGACCATCGTCGACAACCTCTCGCGCATCGCGGAGTACTCCCACTCCATCTCCAACGTGGCTTTCAACCGCTACCTCGAGCGGTCCACACCCCTGTGTCAGGCCGTGGTGGTCGAGGAGGCGTAGGCGCCGGGGCATTGACAAAGGTTAAATGGCCCGGACGGGCCTACGCCCCGGCATGGCCGAGGAACAGATTCGCCCCGAGATTCGCAAACGGGCCATCGCCCTCTTCGTGGCCATCGGCGTCTTCCTGCTCTGGCTGGGGCTCATCCTGGTGAAGGCGGGTGGGGGAAGCCTCCGCGACCCGGGGGTAATCCTCGGTGTCACGGGATCCCTCTTCGCCTTCGTCGTCGCCTTGGCTGGCGCCCTGGGCAGCAAGCGCACGACGGACCATCAGAACCTGGGTCTCCTGATTGTGGCGGCCGCCCTCCTCCTGGTCGCCGTCCAGCTGGTCTTTCCGGGATAAGGGCTAGGCAAGTTTCTGAAGGCCCTTGGCGACCTCGGGAGCGACAGAGACGGCGCTGTACTCGCTCGAGACGGTGTCCGTTGCCACCACCTCGTCGAAGACCTGCAGTCGCTCCCTCGCCCCGCCCACGAAGAGGCCGTGGACGCAGCCGGCCACCAGGGCCCGGGAGCCCTGCTCCTGGACGATTCGGGCGGCACTGACCATGGTGCCCCCCGTCGAGACCACGTCGTCGACGACGGCGACCCGGCGGCCCTGAACCGCAAGGGCCTTCTCCTCCGTCTCCACCGTCCAGCTGTCGAGGCGCTCCTTCTTCAGGTAGTCCCACGG
>JBHIDH010000090.1:0-3782 GCA_046759985.1 Thermoplasmata archaeon | reverse complement strand
CCAAGTTCGTGGTCGAGGCCGATCCCGAGCTGCGGCCCTGGGAAGAGGTCCTCGTCGTGGACCAAAAGGACGCGCTCCTCGCCGTGGGACGTGCCCTGATGAATCGGGAGGAGATGCGCGCCTTTTCGGTGGGCCAGGCGGTGAAAGTTCGAGAGGGCTCAGACTAGGCCTAGGACCTTCTCCGCGACTGAGAGATTGGCCAGGTAGTCCTCCAGCGTGTGAACCAGGCTTGCGATGGAGTGGGCCTCCGCTTCCGAAATTAGGATCTCACCCTCGACGCGTGCGGTTATGTAAGGAGCGTTGTCTCGCTCCACCGCCAGGAGGACCTTCTCCGCCTCGTCCTGGCTGGCGTAGCGAAACTCAAGCCGACAGGTGACCCGGGCCAACGACGGCCGGGAGCGCGGCCAAGGCTAAAGCCCTTTAGCGAGATGATGCCCCGTGAAGTTCGAACCCCGCGCGATCGTCTTCGCAATCCTCTGGGGCGGGGGTTTCGTGGCGGTCGCCGTGATCGTCGGGCTCACGTTCCCGCTGGAGGACCTCCTGATCGTCCTCTTCCCTGCCTCCCTGCTCTGGCTCTTCCTCCCCTTTGTCTTCCTCTTCCTCTTCCGCCGGTTTAGAGAGCGAGGGGAATAGCCCCGGGGAGATTCGAACTCCCGTCACCAGGTGTCTTCTCGGCGAGGGCCGATCCAAAGCCTGGGATCATTGTCCTCTAGACCACGGGGCTCTGGGCGCGGAAATGGCAGACGCCCCTTAAAGCATCCCGAGGAGCCGGGGGCCACAATCCGTAAGGCATACCACACATTGCGAGACGAAGAGGGTCGGGACGCATGGCAGACGAAGAGGCGACCGAACCCATCCGTTGGCGGATCCACCTACGGTCTCCGCCGGACCGGGTCTACGAGATGCTGAGTACGGGGGAAGGACGGGCCCAGTTCTGGGCTTCTACGGCCCCCGAGGAGGACGGCGTCGTCCACTTCACGTTCCCCAGTCGGGCGACCCACCGCGGTCGGGTCCTCGAGGAGGATCCCCCGACCTGCTACGCGCTGGAGTACTTCGGGGGAAGCCGGGTGCAATTCGATCTGAGCCCGGACGGGGAGGGGGGAACAGATCTGACCATGACGGAGAGCGGTGTGCCTCCCGCACATCACGCGATCCACGTCCCCGGGTGGATCCCCGTCCTCCTGGCGTTGAAAGCCGCCGCGGATTTCTCCGTGGACTTGAGAAATCACGACGAGCACCGGACCTGGGAGGCGGGGTATGTCGACGTCTAGGGCGCGGCAGTCCTTCCAATCCTAAAGGCCACGACCTATTCCGCGGCAATGTCGCAGCAACCCTTAGTAATCCAAGTCTTTCCCCCCGCCATGGAGACGTGGGCGTGCATCCGAGGCCGGGTGGCGGTCCGGTCGTTCGAGGACCGAGAGGTTTCCGAGGAGATGATTCTCCGTGTCCTGGAAGCGGGACGCTGGGCTCCCAGCTCGAAGAACAGCCAGCCGTGGCATTTCATTGTCGTGCGAGAAGGCGCCACACTCCAGGAACTCTCCCGCCTCACCCCGACGGGGCCTTACCTCCCCGACGCACCGGTGGCGATCGTCGTGTCGATGATAGGTGCGAAGTTCCCCGATGCCGACGCGGGCCGCGCCATCCAGAATATGGTGCTAGCGGCCTGGGACCAGGGACTAGGCACCTGCTGGGTGGCGAACTTCGATCAGAGGGCCACGCGGCGGCTTTTCGGCCTTCCTGAGAACGCCGTCGTGATCGCGGTTTTCCCCCTAGGGTTCCCGACGGATGAGGCGGTTCGAAGAGGAAAGCGTCGAAAAGCCCTGTCAGAGATCGCCTCCTGGGAGCGATTCGGCCAGCCTCCACCGGGCTGAATGGCAGATGCGACGAGGACCCGTCGCGGGATGCGCACTTTACGTCCGACCTTCACGATGCAGAGTTAGCGCGACAGGACGCGGGGAGGGGGATTCGAACCCCCGCGCGGTTGCCCGCACAGGATTAGCAATCCTGCGCCCTACCAGGCTAGGCCATCCCCGCCGAACGGTTCCCATGGGGAGGGTGCGTATTTGGCTTTTCTGTGGCAAGCCGACGTGCTAAATAGCCCGACGAAACTCCGCCTGCGGACCGGCAATGCCCCTCCTTCATACCTCCATCCGGACGAGCGATATGGACCGAACGATCGCTTTTTACGCGGAGGTTCTGGGCATGAAACTCGTGCGCCAGAAGGCGATTCCCGAACGGAACATGGCGATCTCGTTCCTGGAATCCGAAGGCAGCGGCCATCAGATTGAGGTCGTCCGATACGCAGAGCAGGCCACCTTCCGCGTCCCTACGCATGAGGAACGCGTGTTCGACCACTTGGCCTTCGAGGTCCACGACTTGAAGGCCGTGCTGACGAAGTGCGGCGAGAGGGGCGGGCACGTCGTGGAGGAATCGTTTCACCTCCCAGGGAGCGCCAGCACCTACGCTTTCATCCAGGATCCCGATGGGGTCACCATCGAGCTCATTCAGCGGCCTTAGCCCCTGCTGCACGGAAGCCCTGGACGAGGGCCCGCGTCTCCGTGTCGTAGAGCGCGTACTCGGCGAAGCCGATGGAGTGATGCAACCAGAAGGTTGGCTCCGCCCCCGAGACCTGGGCGAGGAGGAGGGAAAGAAGGAGAGCGTGGGACACCGCCGCGACGTCGACCTTCCCTCGAGAGATTTCATCCATGGCCTCAAAGACGCGGGCCTCGGCGACTTGGCGGGTCTCCCAGCCTTCCGGAGCCCTGCCCTTCAGAAACGCCCGAATCTTATCTTCGTACCTCCGGACCTCGTAGGGGCGATGGACCTCCCCGAGATCCTCCCGCGCCTCCACCGGGAGGTTCCACCAGTTGGCGACGATCTGGGCCGTTTCTTGGGCCCTCCGCTCAGGGCTGGCGTAGATGCGCTCAACGGTCTCCCAGACCGCTTCCACGCTCAGCTTTGCGACGGCCGCTCGCCCTTCGTCGGAGAGGCCCCATCGTGACCGCTCTCTTCCCTCTGCCAGGGGATGGCCGTGTCGGACCAAGACGATCCGTGCCATCAGAACCCGAACCGCCACGCCACGATCGCCGCCGTCAGAAGGAAGACGAACGCGAACTCCATGTCGATGAGCCGCCACTGCAACCGACTCGGTCCGTGGGGCATGACGAGGCGGTTCGCGCACACTTGCCCATGACAGAGTGTTTCACCGTGGTCCTTGGCGTAATCCAGGCACGTGTGACTGTGGTAGCACTTTGTGTTCCCGTACTTCCAGAGATGGGCCACGCCTAGGACCGCGGCGAAGGCCCCCAGGAGGAGTACCGAGGGGGGTGGAAAGACCAACGCATGGAGGAAATAGCTCCCCACGACGGGGCCAAAGCCCCACCCGGCCCCGTACCAGAACGCGTTGTGGAACGCGCCGCGCGAAACCTCCGAGTTGTAGGCGAAGATCGTGAAGGCCCCGAAGACCAACAGGGCCAGGATCCACCAAGAGTAGACGGCCGCCAGGTAGACGCCGATGGTGACGAAACCCCCCAGGCCCACTGCCGCCCGGATCTTCAGCTGTCGGTCCGTGAACTGGGTGGAGGCGTGGCGCCCCTTCAGCTCGTCCAAAGCGTAGGCCCCAAGCTGGAGGCCGAAGAAGAAGGCCACAAAGCTCAACGCGAGACGGTCCAGTGCGATAGCAGGCGCGAACGCCGCCCCTAGGACCAGGTAGGCGTACACGATGGCTGCCCTCGGCAGGTGAAAGAGCACACGGACGTCCTGCCAGAAGGTGCGGGGCTTCG
>JBHIDH010000089.1:0-4088 GCA_046759985.1 Thermoplasmata archaeon | reverse complement strand
GCCTCGACCCGGTGATCCTGGACCGCAGCTTCATGAAGTGTTGCGGGCACGACCAGCTCTGGCAGGGCAAGGTCGACGTCTGGAACAAGCTACGGGACTACAACGAGACCCTCATGCACCGCATCTTCGCCGAGTGCGGCGTGAAGACTCTCGTGACGAGCTGCGCCGAGGGCTATCGAACCTTCAAACTCGACTACAACCTCGGCGACGTGGAGGTGAAGCACATCACCCAGGTCCTCTACGAGGAGGGCATCGAATTTCGGGCCCGACGGAAGGAGACGGTCACCTACCAAGACCCCTGCCGGATGTGCCGCCAGATGCCTGTGGACGCCGTCTACGACGAACCCCGGGAGCTCATCCGCATGACGGGGGCGGAGTACGTGGAGATGGAGCACTTCCGGGCCGACGCGACGTGCTGCGGCGTGGCCGGGATGATGTACTGCAACGACAAGACCAAGGGCATCACCAACGACCGGATGATCGAGGCCAAGGAGGAGTCGGTGGACTACCTCCTCACGGCCTGTCCCAAGTGCCTCACCCACTTCGGTTGCCAACAGCATGAGAACCTCTACCGGGAGGACCGGGAGAAGTTCGAGTTCCGGATCATCGACATCACCCAATACCTGGCCGAAGCCCTGAACGAAGCGGCCGCCGAGTCCCTCGCGGAGGAGCGACACTCCGTGGAGGCGGCCTACAAGCCCAAGGGGTGACGGCCCGGTGGCAGAGGTCAAGGCCCTGGAGGATATGCGGGAGGCCCGGCACCAGTCGCGTCAGACCGCCAAGACGGCCTTCAAGGCGATGAACCGGAACTTCGTCCTCAAGTACCCGCGGGGCAAGGGAGTGATCGCCTACGTCTACGAGGACATCTGCATGGGCTGCATCCACTGCGCCGACAACTGCCCCGAGAACCTCCGCCCCGACCATGAGGACGCCATCGTCATGGTCGACCAGACCTCCTACCTCCCGGAGCTGCGCTTCGAGACCCGGAAGGCCCGCATCGTGGAGGAGACCTGCATCGGCTGCGCGAAGTGCGCCGTCATCTGCCCCGTGGAGGCCATCGTCATGATGCCGCGCCCGGGTTGGGAGGTCGTGGACAACGCCCCGGCGGCCCTGGAGCCGTCGGACCCGGAGGGCTAAGGATGGGCGCGTCGGGCGAGATCGGTGGGGAGACGTCCTCGCGGCGGCCAAAGTGGCCGCATCGGATGCCCAGAAAGGCGGAGCAACGCCTGATCAAGCAGCTGCCGAAGATGCAGAAGGCCATCGTCATCTCCAAGGTCTCCGCCGTGCTCCTCTTCGCCATTGGCCTGGAGGGTCTCGTGACGGCCACTTGGTGGCTGGCTGCCGTTTTCCTACCTTTGGGCATTCTCTTCACGGTGTGGCCCGTTCGGATGGACATGCCCAACGTCTGTCCCCGATGTGGGCACATCTCGGCCCGTGACGCGGGCGTGTGCGAGAAGTGCGGGACTGCGTTGATGTGACCCGCTAGCGGGGCTGGGGAACCCACAACAGCCCCGAAGGGCTCATGATGTGCGCCAGGTCGACCCCCTCCTTGACGCGGCGAACCAGGGCGAACCGCTTCTGAAGCTGCGTATCCGCGGCGAGGAGCTGGCTCACCTGGGTGTTCCGGACGCGGCAGGGGTGCCGCTGCGCGATCTTTACGAGTTCCGTAAGTCGGTTGAACCGATCCCCGCGGTGCAGGACCTGATCGACGGGGCCGCCCGTCGTGCTCGTCCCGCGGATGTCGCCCCGCATGAAGGGCAGGAGGCGCACCGTTCCTCCCTCCTGGAGGGAACCCGCCAATCCAAAAGCGCTTCCCCGCACGCCCACCCACGTCGCAAGGTCCTCCCAAAGGGCAGGCAGGTCCACCAGCGACGTCCGGATCTCCGCCAGGTGGAACGGGGGTTTCTCGCGGGTGGCGGCCTCGTGCATGTGCGTGAGGCCGTCCGTCGCCTGTGCGGGCGTCTCCTCGCCCACGGTCGCCTGCAGGGCATCCTGCTGACTCCCCAGGGCCTCCTCGGACCCGCCCAGGTCGACCTCGAGGGTGTATCCTTCTCCTCCGTCCAGGCCGACGGCCGAGGCGACGGGGTCGCCGAAGACGACCCGGAGGGGACCCAGCCCGGAACACCCGATGGCCTGAAGGGCCTTCAGGACGCCCTCCCAGGATTCGAAGGCGTACCGGACGGCCCTCGTACGGTCGAAGGGGAGAAGGCGGAGGGTGAGGGAAATGGGAATCCCCAGGTTCCGACCCATCATGAGGAGGAGGGAATTGAGGTCGTAACCCGTGGCGTTGTTCGGGACCAGGTCGAACCCGCTCTGGGAATAGCTCGTGTCGGGACCGAGGAAGTCTACGTTGCGGAGGCAGCCCTGGGGGCCGCCCGCGTACGAGGAGAGGAGGGCACTGCCGGCGATGAGGTCGCCCATGAAGGGGTTGGTGGGGAGAATGGGGAAAAGCGGGAGGAGGCGTTGGGCCTGGAGGGCGGCCTCGGAGACGTCGCGCCAAGTGGCCCCGACCTCGCATATGAGGGTGTTGTTCTCCGGGTGCACCTCCACCCCGGCGAAGTCGGACAGGTCCAGCAGGAGGCCGTCGAAGAGCGGCAGTACGTCGCCCTCTAGAGGATCCTCCCGGGGCCCCCAGTCCACGCTCAGGTCCCTATCCTTCAGCATCTCCAGGCTCCGCCTCACGTAGTGGATGGTGCCGGAGGCGCCGCCGAGGTTAACCCCCGCCGTCTCCCCCGAAGCAAAGCGCATCGCCTCGGCCACGTCCCTTGTTTCCTCCATCTTTATCGGGATGACCGTTGCCCGATCAAAGAGCCGCTTGATCTCGTCCGGGAGGGCCCGTTTATCCCTTAGGTAGACAATCTTGACAAGCTCCTCCGGCGGGAGGCGCTCCAAGGCAGGGTAAGGCCGCAACACGGCCATGAAGTCGCGGTTTCCGGCGGCCACGGTCAGACCCCCCGCTTCTTCAGGCGGGTGATGATTTTCTGTGAGGGCATGACGCGGCGGAAGGCGCCCAGGAACCGGAGGCCGAAGCGCATGAGGCCCGGTCGCAGGTAGGGCTCCGAGAACGGGTAGAGCGGGGGCGGCTTTGCCATCGTCCCCACCAGCTTCCCCCGGTTCACCACGTTGGCAGGGTCTATGCTCCGCTTGATCCCCTGCATCGCCGCGACCAGGGGCCCGAACATCGGACCCAGGTTGTAGGTGGTCAGGAACCCAAGGCCGAGGGGGTGGCCCTCGAGCCCGAGGATGAACTCGTGGAATCGCTCGACGAAGGCGAGGCTGAGCTGACCTCGGAGGGTCCGCTCGTCCGTGGCCAGGTAGGGGACCAGGAGGGCCGAGCTTCGATCCGTGAGGAACCCATGGAAGGCGGCCTCCGTCTTCATCTTGCGTGCGAGTTTCGCCGACCCCGCCAAGGCCTCTTCCAGGCGCGAGAGGGGAATGAGCGCCTCCACGGCGACGAGACCGCCGGAGATGCGCCGGCCCTGATAGGGCTGGTCCCGCTGGTCCCACAGGAGATCCGCGACGTAGTCCTCCTGCCTCGTTCCGCCGGCTTCGCCCATGATCTGGTCGGCCTCCTTCGCTTCTGCCTGGACGTTGTCCTTCGGCCCGTCGAATGCCAGGAGTGCCGCGGCGGGGAGCGCCGGGACGCGGGGACTCTGTTCGGGTTCGGTCGCGGGTCCGCGAGCCCCAATGCGATAGCCCTGGAACGCCCGCTGGAGGATGAAGTGGGATTCGTCGAAGAAGGCAATGTGATAGGGGGTAACCGGCGCCTGCGTCAGGCGGCGAAGCGCCTCGGCGAGGGCCGCCATGTTCGGGAACCCGTATGCCGCGATGGCGCGTTGTTCCGGCTTCGGGAGAAGTTTGAGGGTCGCCTTCGTGATGACGCCCAGAGTCCCCTCGGCCCCCAGGAAGAGGTCCGTCAGGTTGTAGTTCTCGGACCCCAGGTCGAACGCCCGCTCGCCCGTTTCCACCACGTCCCCGTCGGGCAAGACGACCTCGAGACTCCGCACCCAACGGGGGAAGGCACCGTACTTGTACGCCCCGATGCCGACGCCGCCGTTGCTGAGGTGGCCCCCGACTGTGGCCGCACG
>JBHIDH010000088.1:0-4148 GCA_046759985.1 Thermoplasmata archaeon | reverse complement strand
ATGGAACTGGTCGAGATCGTCAAGGGGGACGAGACGGACGAGGAGACCCTCGACACGACATCCGAGCTGGCCCGACGCCTCAAGAAGACGCCGATCCTCGTGCGCAAGGACATCCCGGGTTTCATCACGACGCGCATCGTCTTTCACTACATCAACGAGGGCGCCTGGATCCATCATGAGGAGGACATCCCCAGGGAGACCATCGACGCCGCCATGAAGTTCCAGATCGGGTTCCCCATGGGTCCCTTCGAGCTGGCGGATCAGGTGGGGATCGACCTGCTGGTGGTGGCCCAGGAAAAGCAGGGCCTGCCCGTCGCCCCGCCCTTCAAGAAGATGTTTGACCAGGGGCGGCTGGGCAGGAAGACGGAGCGGGGCTTCTACGACTACCGGGGGGACGCGAAACCGGTCCTCTCCCCGGAGGCCGGGAAGGACTTCGATCCCATCCGCATCCTGGCCCCCACCGTCAACGAGGCCGCCACGCTGGTGGAGATGGGCGTGGCGTCCCCGGAGGAAATCGACCTGGCCATGAGGCTGGGGACGGCGTTCCCCTTGGGCCCCCTGGCGCAGGGGGATGCGGTGGGCCTCGATCGCATCGTGGAGGAGCTCGAGGGGTCCGAGCGCCACGAACCCGCGAAGATCCTCTTGGACATGGTGGCGGAGGGGAAGGTTGGCAAGAAGAGCGGCCGGGGGTTCTACGCCTACGAGGGAAGGGAGGCGGCCTCGTTCAAGACCCTCCTGCTCGAGAAGGACCCGGACGCCATGACCGCGACCCTCGTGCTGAACCGCCCGGAGCGCCTCAACACCCTCACCCCCGAGATGATCGAGGAGCTCTCGCGGGCCCTCGCGAGCCTGCGGGAGGATCCCGAGGTGCGATGCCTCGTCCTGCGGGGGGCGGGGGACCGGGCCTTCTGCGCCGGGGCGGATGTCACCTCCTTCGCGGGGATCGACAAGGCCCATAAGGCCTGGACCTCGACCCGGGAGGTCCATCGCGTCTTCAAGGAGCTGGAGGACTTCCCCAAGCCCACCGTGGCGGCCATCCACGGATATGCCTTGGGCGGCGGGCTGGAGATTGCCCTGGCCTGCGATTTTCGCCTCGCGACCAAGGATGCGACACTCGGCCAGGTGGAGACGTCACTCGGCCTTATCCCGGGCGCCGGGGGCACCCAGCGCCTGTCGCGCCTGGTCGGCCTGGGACGGGCGAAGGAACTCATCCTCCTGGCGAGGCGCATCCACGGCGAGGAGGCCCAGGCCATCGGCCTCGTGGGGGAAGCGGTGGAGCCGGACTCCTTCGAGGAGGCCGTGGCGGAGCTGGCGGGGAAACTAGCCAAGGGCCCTCCGGTGGCGCTCCGTCTGGCCAAAATGCTCCTCAATCGCGGGGCCCAAGGCCTGGGCGAGACAGGCCTGGATCTGGAGGCGCTGGCCTTCAGCGTGGCGACCTCCACGGAGGACCTGTTCGAGGGAATCTCCGCCTTCCTGGGCAAGAAGGAGCCCAAGTTCAAGGGTCAGTAGCCCTCAGGGTCCGGACAGCTCGACGACCCCGTCCTCGGCCCACTTCGCGATGGCCGCCTCCTGGTAGCCCAGGTCGAGGAGGATCTGCCGAGTATGCTCGCCCCGCCGGGGGGCTGGACCTCGTCGGGCGGGCCCCTTCGGGGACCACCGGATCGGGTGGGCCAGCGAGAGCGTGGACTCCCCTTGGACGGCGACCTCCCGGAGAAGGCCCGTCGCCTGCACGTGCGGATCCCGAGGCACCTCATCGGGGGCCATGACCGGGGCGGCGGGGACGTCGTGCCTCCGCAGGAGGTCGTCCCACTCCTGGATCGGTTTCCGGGCAAAGGCTGCGCGGAGCACCTCGCGGGCGTCCTCGGCCTCCTCCTCCCGCTCCAGATCGACCTCGGCCAGATCCGGGCGTTCGATCGCCTCACAGAGCCGGTGCCAGAACCCCCGCTCGAGGGCGCCGAGCGTCAGGAAGCGCCCATCCGCCGTCTCGTAGATGGCGTAGGAGGGGGAGCCGCCCGCGAGGAACGTCTCTCCCGCGGCCAGGCCCATGGCGTTGAGGTAGAGGGCCGCATCGAAGAGGGAGAGGTCAAGGAAGCGCCCCTCGCCCGACCGCTGCCGCCCCAGGAGGGCCGCCGAGATGGCGAATGCCCCCAGGAACCCGGATGCGATGTCGGCCGCCGGGACCGGAGGAAGGACCGGCCTTCGACCGGAGGGTACGTGGAGGCCGCCTGCGAGGGCCAGGAAGTTGAGGTCGTGGGCGGGGCGATCCCGGTAGGGGCCCCGGGCGCCGAAACCGGAGAAGGAGCAGTAGATCAGGTCGCCGTTGAGTCGACGCACCGTCTCGTGGTCCACCCCCAACGCCTCGGCAACGCCTGGGCGGAACTGCTCGATCAGGACGTCTGCCGTTGGGATCAGGCGGTGGAGGACCTCCTGCCCCTCGGGGGTCTTGAGGTTGACGGCCAAGCTCTTCTTCCCTTGGTTGACGAGGAAAAACGCGGGACTGTGGCCCGAGGGACGCATGGCAAGCGCGCGCAGGTAGTCGCCCTTGGTCGGTTCCTCGACCTTGATGACCTCGGCGCCCAGATCGGTGAGGAGTTGGGTGGTCAGGCCTCCGGGGAGCAAGCGGGTCAGATCAAGGACCCTCATCCCTTCCATAGGACCGGGCATCCAATCGCCGAGGGGCCATCTCGTCCGTCCTCTTTAGGGTGCCCTCGCCCGGCATTCGGAGGCGATTCCCACTCGGGAAGCCTTAATTAGCGGCGTAACCGTATCTTTATCAGGTGCCAATTATGCAGGAAAGCGTCATCGTCGGAGCGGTTCGCACGCCCATCGGGAGGCGCAACGGCGCGTTGAAGGACGTCCGCGCCGACGACCTGGCTGCCCTCGTCCTCCGGGAACTCGTCGAGCGCACCGGCATCCAGCCCGAGAGCGTGGACGACGTGATCCTCGGATGCAACACCCAGATGGACGAGCAGGGGCTCAACATCGCCCGGATTGCCGTCCTCACCGCCGGTCTGCCCGAGACCATCCCGGGAACGTCTGTGAATCGACAATGTGGCTCCGGCCTCCAGGCCCTCAACGTGGCATCCATGGGCGTGGCCACGGGCCACTACGACGTCGCCATCGGTGGGGGGGTGGAGAACATGAGCCGGGTCCCCATGGGCAGCGACGCCGGCGTCTTCAACGAGAAGCTCGTCGCGCGATACGAGTTGGTCCCCCAAGGGGTCTCTGCGGATCTCATTGCCGACAAATGGGGCCTCTCCCGCGAAGAGCTGGACGAGTACGCCTTCATGAGCCATCGTCGCGCCCTCGCCGCCATCGACGCGGGGCGGTTCAAGGACGAGATCATCCCTGTCCCGGTGCCGAAGGGGGAGAACGGAGAGTCCCTCTTCAGCGTGGATGAGCATCCGCGCCGGGATACCTCCCTCGAGAAACTGGCCAAGCTGAAGCCCGCCTTCCGGCCCGACGGGAAGATCACGGCGGGGAATTCCTCGGGCATCAACGACGGGGCGGCGGCCGTCCTTGTCGCCACCAAGGAGAAGGCGAAAGAGCTCGGTCTCGAGCCGATGGCCACCATCCGATCCATGGCCGTCGCCGGGGTCGACCCCGTTCTCATGCTGACCGGCCCGATTCCCGCCACACGGAAGGCGCTGAAGAAGATGGACCTGACGATGGACGACATCGACGTCCTGGAACTCAACGAGGCGTTTGCGTCCGTGCCCATCGCGTGCGCCAAGGAACTGGGCATCGACTTCGAAAAGATGAACCCCAACGGAGGGGCCATCGCCCTCGGGCACCCCCTGGGATGCAGCGGGGCGCGGCTGTTGACCACCCTCCTCTATGAGATGGAACGCCGGGATGCGCGGTATGGCCTGGTCACCCTGTGTATCGGGTTCGGCCAGGGCATTACGACCGTGGTGGAGCGAGAGCTCGCCAGCTAGGCTCCTCGCACAGAGGTCACCTGGCCGCCCTAGCGGAAGGGACGGCGGCCCCGTCAGAAAGAGGCACCACTGTGTCCTCCAGGGGGCATCGCTGGAAGGTATCGCAGGTCAGAGTTCCCCTATCTCGTCCCGGGAGATGACGAGCCTCTGAATCTGCGAGGTCCCCTCCCAGATCTGGAAGACCTTCGCGTCCCGCATCCACTTCTCCAC
>JBHIDH010000087.1:0-4159 GCA_046759985.1 Thermoplasmata archaeon | reverse complement strand
GCGAGGTCCCCTCCCAGATCTGGAAGACCTTCGCGTCCCGCATCCACTTCTCCACCGGGTAGTCCTTCATGTAGCCGGACCCGCCCACGATCTGGACCGCGTCCGTGGTGACCTTCATGGCCATGTCGGCGGCGAAGAGCTTGGCGATGGCAGCGTCCTTGTTGGCCGGCATCTCGCTGTCCGCCATCCAAGCCGCCTTCCACACGAGGAGGCGGGCCGCCTCGATGGCGGTCTTCATGTCCGCGAGCATGAAGGCGACCGCCTGGTGCATGGCGATGGGCTTCCCGAAGGCCTTCCGCTCCCGTGCGTAGTCGAGGGCGAACTCGTACGCGGCCCGGGCCACGCCAATGGATCCCGAGGCCACGACGGGGCGGGACATCTCCAAGGTCTTCATGGCCCCGATCCAGGAGGTCTTCTCCCCCCCGAGGAGGTTCCCCTCCGGCACGCGGCAGTCGTCTAGGATGACCTCGGCCGTGTGGGAGGCCCGCACCCCCATCTTGTCCTCCACCTTCCCTATCTTGAGCCCGTCGTTGCCCTTCTCCACCACGTAGGCACGGATGCCAAAGTAGCCCAAGTCGGGGTCCGTCTGGGCGAAAATCACGTGGATGTCCGCGATGCCCCCGTTCGTGATGAACCGCTTCGTGCCGTTGAGGACCCACTCGTCCCCGTCCTTCTCGGCCCGGGTGGCGATGGCACGCACGTCGGAGCCCGCCCCGGGCTCGGTGAGACCGAGGGCCCCCAGGCGGGGCTTCGCCTCCGTGAAGACGGGGAGGAACCGTTCCTTCTGCTCCTCCGTCCCCATATGCAGGATAGGCAGGACGGCCAGGCCGCCGCCGATGAGGCCCGTGGAGATGCCGGCGCAGCCCCAGTTCAGCTCCTCCATGACCATGGCCCAGCTGAGTGTGCCCACCATGCCGCCGCCGCCGTACTTCTCCGGGATGAAGGCGGTCGTCAGGCCGACCTTGTGGGCCTTCTCGATGACCTCCCACGGGATCTCGGCCTTGCGGTCGCACTCGGCGGCCACGGGCCGCATCTCCTTCTCGGCGAACTCGTGGGCCGTCTGGACGAGGAGCTTCTGCTCCTCCGAGGGGGTAAAGTCGATCATGCGAACCGGCCTCCGGCTCGAAAATCAAGGCCGCACGGGGGAAAACGGTTTCGGTGAGCCCGGCGAACCGGCCCGGCTCACTCAAACTCCTTCGGAAGGCCTCGCAGGACCTCCGTGAGCCGGTTCAGGGGCGTCATCATGCTCATGACCTTGGACATGGAGCCCCGGAAACGCATGCGCCCCGTCATCACGAGGGTGGTCAGGTCGCCCTCCCCCTGCGCGGTGGTCTTCCACACGTCGTAGTCCGCCTCGAACTTGAAGTCGGCCGGGGTATCGGCGTCCACCTTCGAGGCCGTCACCTCCCCGTCCTGGATGTCCAGGAGGGCTGAAAACTCCCGGTCGTTCGCGGTGGCAACGATCTTCGCGGTGACGCCCTGGGCCTTCCTCCGCCACTCGTCATCCCCGTTCAGGCGGTCCGCCAGTTCCTGGAAGTACGCCTCGGTGAAGAACTTGGCCATGATTGCTCGCCGACCTTACTTGGCCGGTCCTATAATGGCCTTACGGTGGCCGTCAAGGGGACTTCATGGCCACGGCCGCCCCGATGAGCCATCCCATGATGCCCGAGAGGGCGTAGAGGACCGTGTAGGCGGGGAAGGCGAAGGGTGCCACCACGGCGAAGGCGAGAGAGAAGAGGATGGCCGCCAACCAGACGACGAACATGTCGTAGGAGCCGTGGGGCCTGACCCGGAGGTGAAGGCGCAAGAAGACGACGGCGGTCCCGACGGCCATGAGAATTCGCTCGCTAATCAGGATGGGGTCCATCGCGGACGTCTCGTTGAACCCGGAGATGCCGACGTAGATGCCCAGCGTCACAAACCCCGCGACGAGGCCAAAACGGGCCGGGGTCCACGCGTTTCTGCCCTCCAACCGCTCCCGGACCTTGAAGAAGGCCAGGGTGGGGGAGACGACGCGCACGCCGAACACAACGGCCACCACGGGCGCGAGGATCATCGGGTCCGCGAAGCTGAGCTGAATGAAGGAGAGGCCCATCGTCACAAGGAGGAAGGCCGGGACGGCGAGCACGAAGCTGATGGCCCAGAGCCCGTTCCGCGCCAGGCGGTAGAAGAGGGGGGCGAAGAGAATGAGGATGGCTCCCGAGATGAGCAACACTGCGAAGAGGGTGACGAGCTCGTGCTCCGCCATCTCCAGTCCTAGGACTTTCGAGGCGAGCTAGGGGGGGAAAAGCGTTGCTTCTCCAGTCTTGGGTGTGGTAATCAGTAGCGGAAACCATCCGCCTAGGAGTACTTCCAGAGAACGAGAAAGCCGATGATCCAGCCGGCCAGGCCAGAGAGGCGGTAGTAGATCTCGTAACCCTCGATGGCAAAGGGCGCCAGGAAGGCGAAGGACACGGAGATCAGGATGGCGGCCATCCAGACGGTCGGCTTGTCCCGAAGGGACTCTGGGAGGATGCGAGCCAGGACCCGGATGATGACGAAGGCGCCCCCGATGGCCATGAGGAGCCGTTCGACAAAGATGGCCTCCGCCGGTTGGGGACCGATAAAGGGTCGGAGGACATCGAGGACCAGGGTATAGACGATGTACGCGGCAAAGCCCAGGAACATGACGGCGAGGACGACCCTCAGGATCATCCACCACTTCCGTTCCTCGAACCGGAACTCGAGAGATCGGTACAGGAACATGGGCGAGACCCCTCGCAGCGCCGTCACCAAAAGGGCGAAGGGCAGGAAGAAGAGGGGCTCGCTCAGGGCCAGGAACACGAGGTACAAGGAGCCCGCCATGACGCCGATGACAAGGGCCAGCAGCGCGTAGAGGCGGAACTTGGTCTGCTCTTCCACCAGCTTGTAGATCAGGGGGGAGAGGAGAACGATGAAGGTCCCGGCAAGGAGCGTCCCGGCAAAGAGAATGGCAACGAGTTCCGTTCCGTGTGCCATGGACTGGCTGCCCAGAAGCTGGAGCGGGATAAACCTTTGGAAGCCAGTCCAGCGGGTGATGAGTGCCCCCTCGCCCCCCTCGGAGGACGCGAGGGTCGGGCCGCGGGAAACGCCCTAGGAAGGGGCGGGCGCGTCGAGATTGGCGGCAAAGGCTTGAACGTCCTCCAACGGAGCCGAGGAGGTAATCGGAGGGGAGCACTGCGTCCCCTTGCAGGCATAGATGGCGGGGACGGGGTCCTCCGGGTACTTCGCCGCCTCAAAGGCCGGGGTTCCCACGGCAAGTGGGCGCACCACCCAGCCGGGCTGGAACGCTCGGAGGAGGGGGGCGAGGAGTTCGCGTCCCCCCCGGGCGCCCTCCCCCAGGACGACGTCGACCTTGACGACGCCATGCTGATAGGCCTCGAGGGCCAGAGCGTATCCGGACGCGAAGATGGTGTATCGGCGATATTGCCCACCGAACCCCTCGAGAATCTGCGCCGCGGCGCTCCCGTACGCCTCCTTCCGGGTGACCTCCTTCAGCTTGAGCAGGAGCAACGCGGCGTGGGCGTTGTCCATGAGCGGCTTCTGGCCCTCCCGGAGCAGACCGATGTCGCCTTCCTGGGCCCTTCGATCCATCAGGAGGCCGCTCTCGTCCGTCAAGACGTCCATCATCTGTTGGGCTAGGGCCTCCGAGCGTGCGAGGTAACGCCTCTCCCCCGTGTGCTCGAAGGCCGTGAGGAAGGCCCCGGCCAGGTAGACGTAGTCCCCCAGCATGGCGTCGACACGGGGCGTCCCGTCCCAGTAGTGGAGGAGGGATCCCTCCTCCGGCATGACCTGCTCCTCCAGCCGTGCCAGGGCCCGCAGCGCCGCGTCCCCGTAACCGTCCTCCCCCAGAACGGCGCTCGCCAGGAGATAGGTCGCGATGGCCTGTCCGCTCAGATCGGTGTACACGGTCCGGTCGATGGCGGGGGCCTCGCGCTTCTGTCTCTCTTCCTGGGAGAGCTCGTAGTACTCCTCGTCTGCGTCCTGGCTCCCCCAGAACCCCTCCTTCGGGTCTCGGAGGCTCGCCTCCAGGTAACGAAGCACGTCCTCCGCCACCTCTCGGTACGCCTCCTTCCCCAAGACGGCGTACGCGTGGAGGTAGTTCCGGAGCAGCCCCACGTTCACGTCCAGCATCTTCTCG
>JBHIDH010000086.1:0-4244 GCA_046759985.1 Thermoplasmata archaeon | reverse complement strand
ATGATGGAGGTCTTCGGGTCCACGGTCTATCCCTCTCCAAGCGCCTTCACGGAGTACGGCAAGCGGGTCCTCAAGGAGGCGCCCGACCACCCCGGTTCCCTGGGCATCGCCATCAGCGAGGCCCTGGAGATCGCTGTCCAGGAGGACAACACGAAGTACAGCCTGGGATCCGTGCTGAACCACGTCTTGCTCCACCAGACGGTCGTGGGCCAGGAAGCGAAGCTCCAGATGGAGGCCCTGGACCTATATCCCGACGCCGTGGTGAGTTCCGTCGGGGGCGGGAGCAACTTCGCCGGTCTCGCCTACCCCTTCGTGGGGGATGTCCTGCGCGGTAAGGCGGAGGCGAACTTCTACGCCATCGAGCCGACCGCGGTCCCGTCCCTGACGCAGGGGGACTACGCCTATGACTTTGGGGACACGGCGGAGATGACCCCCCTGCTCAAGATGTTCACCCTGGGGCACACCTTCGTCCCGCCCAAGATTCACGCAGGGGGGCTCCGGTACCACGGCGCGGCCCCCACGCTCAGCTTGCTGGTCAACGGAGGCCAGGTTCAGGCCCGTGCCTACAACCAGGTATCCACGTACGAGGCGGGCGCCCTCTTCGCGAAGACGGAGGGTCTGATCCCCGCCCCCGAGACGAATCACGCGGTCAAGGGGGTCATCGAACTCGCACGCGAGGCGAAGGAGCGAGACGAGGAGCCCACGATCCTCTTCAACTTCTCCGGCCACGGCCTCTTGGACATGGAGGGCTTCGCGCAATACCTGACGGGTGGCCTCGAGGTCGCCTGAGTCCCCCGAGACGACCCCTTTCCCGCCCCCGAGAACCTTTTAGCCCGGGGACCTTCCATCGAGGGTGGACGCCGCTGTTGACGTGGGGGGCACCTTCACTGACTTCGTCGTGGTCCGAGAGGGGCGGCTGGAGGCCTTCAAACTCCCCTCCTCCCCCGATCGGCCGCAGGATGTCCTCCTGGAGGGCCTCCGGCCCTTCGACGTGGATGTCCTGGGGCACGGGACGACCATCGCGACCAACGCCGTACTGGAAGGACGGGGAAGCCCCACGGCCTTGCTGACCACCCGGGGCTTCGAGGACCTCCTGGTCATCAGCCGGCAACACCGGCCTCGCCTCTACGACTTCCATGCCACGAAGCCCGCCCCCCTCGTTCCCCGCGAGGCGACGTTCGGATTGCGGGAGCGGGTCGACGCGAAGGGAAGGGTCCTCCAGCCGCTGGCCGAGGGCGAGGTCGAGGAGCTGTTGCCCACGTTGCGGGCGCGAGGCATCCAATCCGTGGCCGTGAGCCTTCTCTTCTCCTTCCTGAACCCCATGCACGAAACCCGGGTACGACGCCTGCTCGGGGACCACTTCTCCGTCTCCCTCTCTTCGGAGGTCCTCCCGGAGTTCCGAGAGGTCGAGAGGACCTCAACCACGGTCCTGGACGCCGTCATCGGACCCGTCGTCCGGGGCTACCTGGACCACCTCGCAGGACGGATCCCGGGTCGCCTCTGGGTCATGCGCTCCAATGGGGGGCTCCGGTCGGCCGAGAGCCTCCTTCGCCGACCCGTGGAGGCCCTGCTGTCGGGTCCCGCCGGCGGGGTGGCGGGGGCGAGGTACCTGGCGGACTCCCTCGGCCTGCCCAACGTGCTGACCCTGGACATGGGCGGGACGAGCACCGACATCTCCGTCCTCCACCAGGGGGAACCCACCTGGACCACCGAGGCGGAGATTGCCGGCCACCCCCTGGCCCTGCCCGTCCTCGACATCTCCACCATCGGCGCCGGCGGCGGTTCCGTGGCCTGGAGGGACGAGGGAGGGGCCCTGCGGGTCGGGCCTCGGAGTGCTGGCGCGGAGCCCGGCCCCCTGTGCTACGATCGGGGTGGGGACGAGCCCACTCTCACGGACGCGAACCTCCTCGCCGGCTACCTCGGGTCCACCCTCATCGGCGGCCGGATGCCCCTCAGGGCGGAGAGGGCGGAACGCGGCTTGCGGCGTCTCTTCCATACCCTGGACCTGGACTTTGCGGAGGGGCTGGCCGGCATCCAGAAGGTGGTGGTCTCCAACATGGTCCGCGCGTCGGCGGTGACCTTTGCGCGGCGAGGCCTCGACGCGCGGGACTTTGTCCTCGTCGCCTACGGCGGGGCCGGCCCCATGCACGCGGTCGAGGTGGCCCGGGAGCTCGAGATTCCCGAGGTCGTCGTCCCGCTGCTCCCCGGCGCCTTCTCCGCCTACGGCATCCTCCTCTCGGACCTCCGCCTCGACTACGGGCGTTCCGTGCTCCGCCCCCTGGCGGACGCCGGCGAGGCCGTGGAGGCCGGCGTGCGCGAGCTGGAGGAACAGGCACGCGAGGAGTTGGCCGCCCAGGACGTGGACGAGGAGGCGGTCCTCCTCCCGTCCCTCGACCTCCGCTACGTGGGGCAGAGCTACGAGATCAACGTCCCCTACGGGGAGGACCTGGAGGCGCGGTTCCATCGGGCTCACGCGGCCCGTTTTGGCTACGCCAGCGAGGAGGACGCCGTCGAGATCGTGAACGTTCGGCTCGCCGCCGTGGTCCGCCAAGCGCGGCCGGGCCCCTCGCCGCCTAGAGAAGGGGAGGGCGAGGAGGGGCACCGGAAGGTGTTCTTCGCTACAGGCTGGACCCCGACACCCGTCCTTTCGGGCCGGGGCGCCCCGGGAACGAAGCGGGAGGGTCCTCTCATCGTGGAGGAGGAGACGGCCACGACGGTGGTGGACCCCGGCGCGACGGTACGGGTGGACGAGCAAGGATGCCTGCGCATCGAGGTGGGGTGATGGACCCGGTCTCGCTGGAGGTCCTGAAGAACGCCTTCACGTTCGTGCCGGAGGAGATGGGGCAGGCCCTGCGAAGGACCGCCTACTCCCCCAACATTAAGGAACGCATGGACGCGAGCTGCGCGATTTTTGACACCCGGGGTCGGATGGTCGCCCAGGCGGAGCACATTCCCGTGCATTTGGGCTCCATGCCCTTGGCCATCCAGGCCAGCCGAGATTCCCCGCAGGATCCCCTGGAGGAGGGGGACCAGGTGATCCTCAACGATCCGTACCGCGGGGGCTCCCACCTCAACGACATCACCCTCATCAAGCCCGTGTTCTGGGAGGAGAACCTGGTCGGGTACGTGGCCAACAAGGCCCACCATGCCGACGTGGGCGGCATCGCCCCCGGCTCCATGCCCACCGGGAGCCGCCAGCTCTCCGAGGAAGGCGTGATTCTATCCCCCCAGAGGTTCCTCGCCCGGGGCCGGATAGATCCCCTCGTGCGGGAGCGGATCCGGAAGGGGATGCGGGACCCCCGGGAGCGGTTGGGGGACCTCCGAGCGCAGGTGGCCGCCAACAACACCGGAGACCGGCGCTTCCGGGCGTATCTCGCGAAGTACGGGCCAGAGGCCTTCGAGGCGTTCTCGGAGGAGATCATGGCGTACAGCGACCGCAGGGTCCGCCGCGCCCTCCGCAGGACCCGCGACGGCGCCTACGAGGCAGAGGACCAGCTCGACGACGACGGTGTGTTCGAGGAGCCGCTCCCCCTTCGCGTCCGGGTCACCCTGAAGGGGGAGGCCGTGACCGTCGACTTCAGCGGCACGGCCGAGATGTCCCCCGGCAACGTGAACGCCCCCTACGCCGTCACCCTTTCCAGCGTCTACTATGTCCTGCGATGCCTGACCGATCCCGCCGCGCCCCCGAACCAGGGCTGCTACCGCGCGGTTCGGGTGATCGCCCCGGAGGGCTCCCTACTGAACCCGAAGTGGCCCGCGGCGGTGGCCGCCGGGAACGTGGAGACCTCCCAGCGCATCGTGGATGTCCTGTTCCGGGCATTCGAGGAGGCCCTTCCCGACCTCATCCCGGCCCAATCGCAGGGAACCATGAACAACCTACTCATCGGGGGAAGGAGCGGGGATCGGGAGTTCGCCTACTACGAGACGATTGGGGGCGGGGAGGGAGCCCTTCCGTTCCGAGACGGCATGAGCGGGGTGCAGACACACATGACGAACACCATGAACACGCCCGTCGAGGCCCTCGAGACGACGTATCCCTTTCGGGTGGAGGAATACCGCCTCCGGGAGGGTTCGGGGGGCCGCGGCCGCTTCCAGGGCGGCCTGGGTATCGTGCGATCCGTCCGCTTCCTCGCCGAACGGGGGACCGTCTCCCTCATCTCCGAGCGGCGACGGTTCCCCCCTCGAGGCCTGCAGGGCGGGTCCGACGCCGAGCCGGGGCGGAACTCCCTCCTTCGGGGCGAAAG
>JBHIDH010000085.1:0-4328 GCA_046759985.1 Thermoplasmata archaeon | reverse complement strand
TCCACCGAAGTTGACTCGGTCACATTCCATCGGATTGTGGACACCACCTCCTCCATGGTGGAGTTCTCGAAGCCCATTCCCGGGAACTCTACGGTCACGTTGGACGCGACGGTCGCGGTGGTCGTGAACGTCCGGTTCCCGACTTCGAGGGGGAACGTCGGGGAGGCAGCGTTCGGAGGGAGCGTCGCGTTGAGGCCGAGGCTTGCCGTGTACGCCAAACTGACAATGAAGGAGATTGTCCCGTCGAACGTAGTCTGGGCATCGAACGCGACGGACAGGTAGTACGGCGTTCGGCGGCGTTCCTCATAGGTCGTTTCGATGCTCCCCGCCACGACGGCTTCCACGGTCTCACCCGGGAGAGTGAACCTGCCCTCCAGGGCGTGCTCCCCGCTCCATGTGAGGGTCGCCTCACCGTCCGAAACCGCCGTGACCTCGGCCCTCGTCTCCCCTTCGGCCACGAGTGACCCCGAGACGTTCCCGAATCCGAGGAGCGTGTCCAGACGGGCCTCGACGGCGTACACCCAGAAATCTCCCAAGGAATAGGTCGCGGCGGCCTGCCCCGAGGCGAGGGGTAAGCCCGCCCCTAACGTGATGAGGAGGGAGAAGAGCGCAAGGACGACGAGGGGGCCAGATCGCACCAATCTTCAATCGCCCCGGCCAGCTATAAGCACTCGCGACGCACCCCTAGCGCCCCCTGCAAATCTTTTTACTCCAAATGCGTAAAGTGGAGTCACTGGGGCCAGGCCGTCTGGAGCCACCTGGCGCTGATGGAGATTGATGGAGACGCGTTTGATGGTGGATCGTCCAACTCGCGCGACTAGCATCGCACTTTCGATCGCGTTGGTGCTCTCCGGCCTCTTCGCGATGACGGTCCTCGCGACCGCCCCCGGCCGGGATTCCGGCGAGATTGAAGCGCCCCCATCGGATATCTTGGAAGGGCCTGAGGAAGAGGCGGTCGAGGCCCCGAAGACCTCCCGAGGCCCCCTCGTCGGGTTAACGCGAGAGGGCGTCCGTGCGTGGGCGGAGAAGATTGGCGTTCCACGAGCGAAGCTCGCGGTCATTTCCGACGCGATGGAGCCCCTCTTCGAGATCGACGAGGCAGGCGGCGGCATCATCACGCCTCGCGATGCCAATGAGGTCGGGTTGCACAACTCCGACATGGCCCATGCGCTCGGCTTCGACGGGACCGGCGTGACGGTTGCCGTCATCGACACGGGCCTGGACTTCGCCCATCCCGACCTCTTCAACACGACCTTCCGCGTGAATGACACGGGGTCTCCGTACCACCTTCACCCCGTGACTTACGATGGGGCCTCGCTGAACGACTACCTCGTCATGGGAGAACCCGGTCCGAACTCATGGTGGGTGAACACGAGCTTCTCCACCCCCGTCGTCGAGTCCGGCATGACGCGGTGGGTGAACTGGACCGATGGAACGACGAACCTCTCCTGGGACGTGACGGGTGTGTCCGCCCTGATGGCCGGGGAGGAGGTCCGCGTCGGCTTCCACCCCGATGACAAGCTCAACGCCGTCCTCGGATTCCGCCCGGGCGTGATTCTCTTCAACGACACCGGCGGCGGCGGGCCGTTCGACAGCGTCCTGGCCGACCTGGACGGCGACTACGACCTGAGCGACGAGAAACGCGCCTGGATCAACACGGCCTGGGCGACCTTCAACGCGACGGCGGAGCTGATGTTCCAGGATGTCGACGGGGACGGAATTCAAGACATCTCCGGCGGCATGGTCACCTTCATCTCCGACGGCGTCCGGGAGATCCCCTACGCCTCCCGCCAGATCGACACCCTCAACTTCACCTTCCAGACTTTGCTGAACAACAACAGCTTCGACATCTGGGAAGGCCTCGATCCCGCGAGCAACCTCACTCCCGGGGATGGGAACCTGACGATCCTCTTCGGGGACTTCGAGGGCCCCGGGACCTTTGGATCCCACGGGACCTGGGTGACTTCGGCCATCGCGGGCCAGGGCCTCACCGGCGGATTCGGCGGCGGGCCGACTCTTCTAGGCCACGCCCCCGGGGCGAAGATCATCGGCGCCGGCAACAACTTCGGAAACGCCGATCCGTTCGGCCAGATGGGCCTCTGGACGGCGCTCCGGTTCGCCGCCGAAGGGTATGACGGCCTGATCGGGACGGGCGACGAAGCCCAGATCGCCAGCAACAGCTGGGGCTCGGACGACTGGACGGGGTGGGAGTGGGGCTCCCGCTACGTCGATTACCTATCCGCTGTCCTGGCGGACGAGGAGATTCTCTACGTCTTCGCCGCCGGGAATTCCGGTCCAGGCATGGGTGGACGCCAGGGCCCAGCCGGCGGACCGAGCCTCCTTGTCGCCGGGGCGATGGACAACTACCTCTACCGGGTGGACCCGTGGGTGGATCCTGCCGGGGGCCCGCTTGACGGGGGCCCCAACCCGACGTTCGGAGACACGGCTTTCTTCTCCAACCGAGGACCCAGCGCCCTCGGACGCCACTACCTCGATGCGATCGCCAGCGGCCAGTTCGGCTACGGCGCAGACCCGCTGAACAACAACCCCTTCGATGACGATTCCGGGACCGCCCAGGATGGCAACTCCTCGTGGGTCCTGTGGGCCGGGACGAGCCTGGCCACGCCGAACCTGGCGGGCGTGACGACTCTGGTCTACGACGCCTACGCGTCGGCCCACGCGGGGGCGTTCCCCAAGGCCAGCGTGGCCAAGGCCATCGTGAAACAGAGCGCGGACGACGCAGGCCAGGATCCGACCCTGACCGGGGCAGGCATCGCCAACGCCCTCCGGGGCGTCCTCATCGCCGAGGAGACCGACGGGTTGAGCCTCGATGTCGACGAGTGGAACCCCGGCGACTACCACGGCGTGGACTACCCGGGCTACGCGAACCTCCTCCCGGCGGGCGGCGGGGACAATACGACGGTGACGCTGACGAACCACCGGTCGTCCACGTTAGCCGCAGACATCACAGACGCGGTGCTCGCCCAGGCTGGGTCCCTGGCGATCACCTTCGCCCGGCTTTCCGGGACGCCGCCGGATGAGTACCTGCTCAACGCCTCGGGGATCATGACCACGGGCGGGACGGTCCTCGTTCCCGACGGCGCGAACAATTGGTCCACGGCCGACGCCCTCCGGATCAGCGTGTTCTTCGACCGACAGCGGATGATCGACGAGGCGCCCTCGTATCTCTTTCGGATCTTCGACTGGACGGACGTGGACGCCAGCGGGACCTTCGACGGCTTCGACGAGCGGAACCTGATGACCCAGGACTTCGTAAGCTTCGGCGTGGCGAACGGGCCCAATGCCTACGTGTTCGTTCACGACCCGGTCGCTCGGTCCCACGACGGACTGCTGCTCCACATCCTCCCGCTCCTCGACCCGTTCAGCCCGGTCGAGTTCACCATCGTAGTCGACTACTTCGAGCGGATGGACTGGCCCTGGTTGAGCGCAAGCCCCGGAATGGTGTCCCTCACGGGCGGCTCCACGGCCACGGTGAACCTCTCGGTGTCCGTGCCGGTGGACACGCAGCCGGGCCTCTACGAAGCCATGGTCCTGTTCACCCTCGACAACGGAGATGTGACGACCCTGCCCGTGGTGGTCAACGTCGCCGCCACCGGGTCCCCGATGACTTTCGGAAGCCCCAGCGCGGAGGACTCCGGCCACTACCGGCAGGGAGGGAGCTATGGCCAGTTCTGGCTCGGAAACGACGGCTCCGGTGACTGGCGGTACCACTTCCTCGACCTGCCGACGCCCGCCAATGTGACCGTGCTCCTGGAATGGGATGACCCCCTCTCGGTCCACCGCCTCTTCGTGCTCACGAACGTGACCGACTGGTTCAGCGAGAACGCCAGCGCCCGCTACGGGCCTGGCACGGAGGAGACCGTCGCCTCTACGGACATCAGGATGGTCTCCGGAAACAGCACATCCGTGACCGCCGCACTGAACGAGGGGCTGAGCATCATCGTCCTCCAGTCCGTCTACGTCGCCGGCATTGGCGCGGCGGAGAGCCCGAGGGGCCAGGCCGGGGTCTTCAACGTTGCCCCGACCTCCCTGAGCGGCATCGGCATCCCGGTGGAGGGCACGGACACCTTTACCCTCACCTCGGACCTCGGGTTTGCAGGTGTCCAAGGCTTGGTGGAGACGGGCACCGAGGCGGTGGAAACCGACTTGCCGGTCGATCCGTACCCGTTCTCGGGCGGGGACTTCCTGCAGTACCTCTTCAACGCGCCCAACCGGTTTGTCACGACGATCGGATCGGGCGTCCTGGAGGCGAGGTACGACATGTTCTTCCACAGCGGGGCGCGGGACGTGGACTTCGGGATCTTCTA
>JBHIDH010000084.1:0-4384 GCA_046759985.1 Thermoplasmata archaeon | reverse complement strand
GGGCCCGCCGAAAGCGGTTCCAATAGTGAACCGTCCGCCAGGAGAAGAGGGCGACGGCGACGATCAGGAGGCTGGAGAGGAAGAGGTCCCCCCGGTCGACGGCCCGGGAGAGGAGCCAGAGGTGGAAGCCGAAGAGGCCTACCATGGCGAGGAAAAGGGCAAACGCCTTCCGCGTCGCGTCCATACGTCCCCGGGCCGCCGACGCGTCCCCCCTTTAACCGTTTTTCGTATGTATCCAGGGCGCACCCTTTTGGGGCCCGAAGGTCCTCCCGTCGCAGTGCCTTCGGAGGTGGACCGCGTGCCGTCGCCCTCGGAGGAAGCGGGCCTCCGGTTTCCGGAGAGCATGCGGGCCCGACCCGGACTGTGGGCCGGCCTGGTGAGCGGGATCATCTACCTGACCCTCGGATTCCTCCTGCTGGCGCCTCGCGGCGCCCCTCCCGTCCCCGAGCTGGGCCCGCCGCTCTCGGTGCTCACGGCCGTGGCCAACGCCCTTACCTTCTCTTTCCTGACCGCCGGCTGGGTGGCCATCCGGGCGGGGAACCGCCTTCGGCATCGGACCCTCATGGAGCTCGCCTTCGTCTCGATCGTCTCCTTCCTCGCCCTCTACGTCACGCGCCAATCCCTCTCGGGCACCCTCGCCTTCGGCGGACCGACGCCGCTGTATCTCGGGGTCTACCTGCCCCTCCTCGTCGCCCATCTGGCCATCTCGACCGCCACCGTGCCTCCCGTCGTCTACAACTTCCTCGTCGGACTCAGTCGGCCCCTGAACCTGGTGGGGGCCACCCTCCACCCGCGGGTGGGCCGGGTCATCGTCCCCCTGTGGATGGCGAGCTCCCTGATGGGCCTCACCGTCTTCTCCCTGCTCCGCGCTTATCCGGGGGGCTGACGCCTTGGAGCCCGCTAGTCCGGGGCCTCCTTCGAGGCGATCACCTCGTGGATCTCCAGGGCGTTGGGGCCCGCGAAGGCCTCCTTGGGCGGCGGATCGGCATGGGCCTCCTCGAAGGCCGGGCTCTTCGTCCACCGCTGGAAGTCCTCCATGCCCTGCCAGTAGGTCTTCACGACGTAGGTGTCCCCCTGGATAGGGCGGAGAATCTCGTTCCGGAGGAAACCGGGGAGCTCTGCGATGGACCACTTCCGGTTTCGCCATCGCTTCTCGAAGTCCTCCTCCCACCCTTCGGCGATGGGGATGCGGTTTGCCACGACAATGACCATGCCTCGGGGAGTCGGCGGTTCCATAAAAGGCTCTCCGAGAGCCCGGGGGCGGGCCCACAACCTATATCTTGCGAGGGGGTCCCCGACGCATGGCGGGCCTGCAGCATCCCGGGGAGATCGTCTCCATTCACGTCGCCCCGAAGGCTGAGGCGGGCATGCTCTCCCTTCCCGAGGTCCGGGCGGTCGCCGGCCGGGGCCTGGAAGGAGACCGCTACTTCGAGAAGACGGGCACGTACTCCCGGCCTCCGGACCCCGACCGCCAGCTGACGCTGATCGAGGAGGAGGCTCTAGAAGCCCTTGGACGCGACTACGGGGTGGACATCGATCCTCCCGAGGCACGCCGCAATCTGGTCACCCGGGGCGTCCCCTTGAACCACCTCGTGGGGCGCACCTTCCGCACCGGGGAGGTCCTCCTGCGCGGGCTGCGCCTCTGCGAGCCCTGTCGCCATCTCGCCCGGCTTGTGCACGCCGACGTCGTGCCCGGACTCATCCACCGCGGGGGCCTCCGCGCGGAGATCCTGACGACGGGCCTCATCCGGGTCGGCGACGTCCTGGAGGAGTCCCCCGATCCGGCAGGCGCCGGGACCCGCTGATCCTTGCCTCCGGGGACGCCGGGCTAAAAAGGCTAAATAGGGGGGTCCTCGTGGACTGCAAGGCGAAAGATGTCACGTGGCGGCTGGGTCCTGCTCATTGGCGGGGTGCTCCTCCTGGTGGGGATCGGCCTCTTCGCCTTCGGGAGCGCCAGCTTCCTCTCCGCCTTCGCGCCCGACTTCGCCACCCTCGCCCCGGGCGAATTTCAGAACCGCACCGTGAACGTCGAGGCTCCCGGGTCCGTCCTCACGTACATGGTCGGCATCCAGGACTTCACGGCCGGTGACCAGGTCACCGTCTTCATCCTGACCCCCTCCGGCGGGGAGGAACGGCGGGCGACAGTGAACAGCACGGGTCCCTTGACCGACACGTACCTGACGGCGGAGGCGGGCCTCCACACGCTCGTGATACAGAACACGGCCCCGCAGAGCGTGGACATCTTCTTCGCGGCGAACGAGATTGACCTGACCGCCGCGGGCCTGGTCTTCGCGGGCACCCTCCTGGGCGTCGCCGGGTTCATCGTCCTGATCGTCGGGCTCGTCCTCTGGCTCGTGGACCGAGGGAAGCGCCGCAGACCGACGACGGGAATGCCCCCGCCGCCCTCCTAGGTCCCTTTTTCCCCCGGTCGCATCACCCCCCCTGGCGCCTCCGGATCCCGCGCCCGTTCCGATCCGCCCCGCCATCGCCTCGGATGCCTGGGGGATCGCGAGGGTGCATGTGCAGACCTGGCAGGCCGCCTACCGAGGTCAGCTTCCCGATGATTTCCTCGAAGGCCTCTCCCTAGGTCGCCGCACCCGCCTCTGGGATCGGGTGTTCGCGGAGCAACAGACTTCGGGTGCGGAGGATTCGCAGCATGGCATCGTCGACATGTCGTCCCCTCCAGTCCGTCCCGCGCGCGCCGAGCTTTAAGGGGGCCTTCCACCTGCGCCTCCCATGGCCCGGAAGGCGCCCCTGGACCCCCTGGTCTTCAACCGCCTGACCTTCGTGTCGGACCCCGAGGTCGCTCCCGACGGGCGGGCGGTCGTCTTCGTCGTGACCCGGCCGAAACGCGACAAGAAGAACAAGGAGTACACCGGCAACCTCTGGATGTGGCGGGACGGGCGATCCCGGCCCCTCACGCACCGTACGGGGCGATGCGGGACCCCCCGCTGGTCCCCCGACGGCCGCCAGCTCGCCTTCACCTACGCCACCAAGGACCGGACCCGCCTGGACGTGCTCCCGACGGAGGGCGGCGAGGCGCGCACGCTGTACGCCTTCGAGAAGAAGAAGCGACTGGGGGCCTTCGAGGGCCTCACGTGGCACCCCGGAGGACGCCAGCTCCTCTTCGCCTCCCGGACGAAGGAGGTAAAGGAGGGGGAGAGCGACGTCAAGGTCGTGGACCGGCTGTTCTACAAGCTCAACGACCTCGGCTTTTTCCATGACCGGTGGCGCCACATCTACGGCCTGGGCCTACGGGCCAAGCGGCCCACGCCGCTGACGGAGGGGGCCTTCGACGTCACGGGCTTCGACGTCTCCCCGGATGGAAGGCAGGTGGCGTTCGGGGCCAACACGGCGCCCGACGCGGACTACACGTTCGTCAAGGACCTGTACGTGGTCCCCGCGAAGGGGGGCGCGCCGCACAGGCTCACGGAGGGTCGGGGTCCCATCGGGCCCGTCCGCTGGTCTCCCGACGGCCAGCGGGTGGCGTTCGTCGGGCACGATCTCCGCCGACGCCTGGCGACGAACCAGGGGGTGTGGATCGCCGACCTCCATGGGGAGACGCGGGAGTTGACCGCGTCCTTCGACCGCTCGGTGGGCAACGCCCTGAACAGCGACAGCCGGGCCCACGGACCGGAGCTCCCCCTCCACTGGACGCCCAACGGGGAGGGCCTCACCTTCGGGGCCACGGACCACGGAACCTGCCACCTGTATCGCGTGGGGCTGGACGGGGCCGTGGAGGCGCTCACCGAGGGGGGCCTGAGTCTGGAGGGCTACGGCTTCTCCGCCGACCACCGGGTGCTCGCCTACGCGGCCATGACGGCCACGACCCTCGCCGATGTCTTCGTACGCGAGGGGGAGCGGGAGCGACGCATCACCCGATTCAACGACCGGCTGTTGGCCCGCCTGAGGCTCCGTAAGCCCCGCGCCTTCCGGTTCGAGGCCAGCGACGGACACCTCGTCGAGGGCTGGTTGCTCCGGGGCGGCCGAGGACGACGACCGGGAGTCCTGGAGATCCACGGCGGACCTCGGACCACCTACGGCCACGCCTTCGTGCTGGAGTTCCACCTCCTGGCGGCCCACGGCTTCCACGTCCTCTACACGAACCCCCGCGGCTCCCAGGGGTACGGGGAGGACTTCTCGGCCTGGATCGTGGGGGACTACGGGAACCGGGACTACCTGGACCTCATGGAAGCGGTCGACCACGCCGTGGAACGAGGCTGGGTCGATCCGGAGCGGGTGGGGGTCACCGGAGGCTCCTACGGGGGGCTGATGACGAACTGGATCGTGACCCAGACCGGGCGGTTTGCAGCGGCGGTGACGCAGCGTTCCATCAGCAACTGGCAGTCCTTCTTCGGGACCAGCGACATCGGCTACTTCTTCG
>JBHIDH010000083.1:0-4659 GCA_046759985.1 Thermoplasmata archaeon | reverse complement strand
TGGAGGTGCTCCTCTTCCTGATGCTGACCACCGGCCTCATGCTCGCGGGGGTCCTTATCCTAGTCACCGTGGCCGTGGCCCTGCTCTCCTTCGCCCACGGCCTGGACCCGGACAACTTCATCACCCCCGTCGTCACCACCCTGGGGGACCTGCTGGGCATCGCCTTCCTCGTCCTCGTGCTGGGGGCCCTCCTGTGACGTCGGAAGGGTATCGCGAGGTGGAGTACACCCCCACCAGCGTGAAGGACCTCCTGGTGGAGATGAAGGACATCAGCGAGCACATCGTCGACCTGGCCTACGCGGCCGTGGTGTTCGACAGTGACGACCTAGGAGCGGAGGTGCGGAAGCTGGAGGAGCGGATGGATTACCTCCGCTACCAGATCCGGATGATCGCCCTCATGGCGAGCCGGACGAAGGAGGACGCCGAGAGGCTCGCCGGCATCCTCCAGGTGGCCTCCGCTGCCGAAACCATCTCCAACGGGGCCGGGGACATCGTCGACCTGCTGGAGCAGCGCATCGAGGCGCGGCCCTTCCTCCCCTTCGTCCTGCAAGACGCCGACGAGAAGCTTCGTGTGACTCGGTTGGCCGACGGATCGACCATGGCTGGGTGTGCCATCGGCGAGCTTCGGGTGGAGAGCGAGACGGGGATGCGCATCATCGCCCTCCGCCGCGGTCGCCGGTGGATTTACGACCCCGAGGGGGAGGTCGCCCTGCGGACGGGGGACCTGCTCATCCTGCGAGGGACGGAGGACGGCTTCCAGCGCCTGGCGCGGTATGCCACGGGGGAAGAGGCCTGGCCGGAGGGGCGCTCGTGACCCTGGAGGACACGCTCCGGGAGATGAAGGACACCTCGGAGCTCATGGTGGACCTCGCCTACTCCGCCCTCCTCTACGATAACGAGGAGATCGCCCGCCACGTGCTGGAGCTGGAGGACCGCATCGACGCGTGGGACCAGGCGATCCAGCAGGAGGCCGTGGAGCGGGCCATCGAGGACGGGAATGTACAGAAGGCCCTCGTGTTCATCCGGATGGCTTCCTCCATCGAGGACATCGCCGACGGGGCCCTCCAGATCGCCGATGTCGTCCTCCGGGACATCGAGCCCCACCCCATTGTTGCGGAGGCGCTCCGGGAGTCGGACACGAGCATCTCCACCGTGACCGTCCCGCCGGACTCGCCCGTCGAGGGACGGACCCTGGGCGAACTGAAGGTAGCCTCCGAGACGGGCGCCTGGGTCCTCGCCATTCGTCGAGGTACATCTTGGATCTACGGGCCGGATGAGCACACCCCCCTCCAGGCCGGCGACCTCTTGGTGGTGCGGGGGCCCATCGAGGGCGCGCCCGCCCTGCGTCGGTTCCTCCACGTCGAGGGTGCCGCATAGCCCCGGGCAGATTCGAACTGCCGTCACGAGGTCCCTCCTCGGCCTCGGCCGATCCAGAGCCTCGCATGATTGACCGCTACACCACGGGGCTGCGGGGAGCCTGAGCTTGGCCTCGACCTAAATATCTTCCGTCAGCCGTCCCGCCGGGCGACGGCGAGCACCTGGAAATCGTCTGGGCGATGGGGGTCGAGGGCCTTGCGCGTCCAGTCGAGCATGGCCAGTGGCGTGAGGCCCGCCCGGGAGAGAAGGGCCTCCATCTCCTCCGCGCCGTAGAGGGCCATGGTGTCCCTCTCGGTGAAGGCCTCCTCCACACGCTCGTCGCGGAGAACGAGGTGCTTCAGGGTGATCTTCAAGGTGTGCGCCGTCGTGTCCACCTTCCCTTGCCCCAGCCGGATGAGGCGAATCCCCTCCCCCTTCCGCTCGAGCCAGTCCTGGTAACCGTCGACCGCCCCTTGTTCGTTCCACCACTCAAAGGCCAGGATTCCGCCCGGCTCGAGATGGTCTCGAAATCCCCGGAGCGCATCCTCGGCCCCCGGTCGGGGAAGGTGGTCGAAGGCCCCGAGCATGATGATGAGGGCGTCAAATCCGCCCATGGTCCCGGGGTCCCGCATGTCCCCCAGGACAAAGCGAGGCCCTCCTTCCCAATCCCTCGTCTTCTCCTCCGCAAGGGCGATGAACGTCTCATTGCGATCTACGCCCAGAACCTCGTAACCACGGGAGGCCAGGGCAGTGGCGTGGGTCCCCGTGCCGCAGCCTAGATCGAGAACCCGTTGAACGGGGCGCCTGGCGTACCGCCGAAAAATCTCCTCCAGCAGGTCAGCCTCCCGCTCGGAGTCCACGAGGGGGTCATAAATCAGGTCGTAGTAAGGGGCGGACCGCGCGTAGAGATTCACGACTATCCCCCGCTGGCCTCCTCCAAGCGCCCAAGGACGAACGTTCGATCCAGCACGGCCAGCAGGGGGGCCGCCCGAGGACCGGAGGGCTTGCCCAGCAGGACGGTGTACAGGGCCGCAAAGAACCGCTTCGTCGACACGGGGAGGTCCCCGCCTTGGGTGAGGCGGACCATGGCTTCCTTGATCGCCCCCTCCTGCCACGGGACGTCGGAAAGCGCGGCATGCAGCAGGCCTAGGGCCTCCTTCTCGGACGCCTCAAGGCCCGCCGCGGCCTCCGCCGGGAGCTCCCGCTGGACCTCCACGCGCAGCAGAGCCGGTGCGTAGGCCTGCGCCCACCTCCGTGCCTGATCCAGCCGTCGTGCGATGCGGTCCCGCTCCCAGGCACTCGACTCCCCCGCAAGCAGCCCCGTCTCGTTCAGCCGCGCCAAGGCCCATCCAGCCCGATCGTCTGCGGGGGCAACCTGCGCGAGGAGGGAGGCGTGGCGATAGGGGAGTTGAAACGGCGCTTCCTCGGGCGGGGGGGCCAACTGCGCGAGGAGATAGGCCCGGCTCGCCTCGTCCTCCGAGCCCTCATAATGGGCCGCCTCCGCCTGGTCGTATCGCTGGTGGTAGGCGTCGACCTGGGCGAGGTCGAGGACCAGTCGCCGTCGAATCGGCACCGAAGCGAAGAGGAACCGCAGGACCTCGGGATCGGCCAGCTCGAGCCATGTCTCGGGCCCGAAGCCCACGAAGCCCGAGCTGTCCATGTCGCCCTGGTCCTCTCCGTTGTGGGCGTAGCCGACCCACTCGTACGGGATGCCGAAGGGCGCGCGAATGCCGAGGACGGTCTCGACCAGCACCTGGGAGGTCTCCCGCGAACCCCCGGGGGTCGCGTGGTCCTTCCCGAAGGGCTCCACATCGACCTGCAGGAGGGACCAGAGGGCCGGCCACTCGATGCGCCAGTTGAGCTTTCCCAGCTCGAGGGGGGAGGAACCCTTCCCGCCACACTCGCACGCATACTCGACCTCCCCATCCGTGAAGCCCAGCGCCCGGGACTCCCCGATGCGACGGCACGTGAGGCACAGGGGTTCGAAGGGAATCCATCCCCGTGGATGGGGGTTGCGCGGCCGGTACCGGTTCACGATCTCCCGGACCTCGTCCGCCCGGTCGGCGAGTTGGCGCACCAGGGCCTGCATCTCCTCCGTCCGGTACAGGTCTGTCGTCCGGGTCACCACGACACCGGGGGCGAACCGCTCCATGGGACCGGCAAACCCATCCCAGTAGTGCTCCACCCAGTTCGCATGGCAGCCGTGGGGATCGGGGACCTCAATCATGCGATAGCCCGCGTACGCCCCGCCCTCGCCCGGGCGGAACCGGGCCACCTGCTCGGGACTCCCCTTCCATCGGTCCTGCGTGTAGAGGACCAGGTGCTGCGTGACGGTCCGCCCGGCCGCCCGCAGCCGGGCCGCGATGAAGTGGTTCAGGACGATCTCGCCGCGCAGCCTCCCGACGTGCTGGAGGCCCGAGACCGACAGGCCCGCGTTGCAGACGACCTGCTCTTGGTCGGCGAGGAACGCCTCGATCGAGGGATAGAGCTCATCGAACCAGTGCATCCCTCATCACGCGATACCTCGAGCCCGGATGAGGGCCCGCAGGGGGACGCCGTCCACGTCGTCTCGGTCCGTCTTGTTGACCAGCACCATCGCCAGGACCACCTGGCCCCCCGCCTCCTGGGTCTCCCGGATGGCCCCGCGGATGGTGTCCCCCGTGCTGAGGACGTCGTCCACGATGACGACGCTCTTGCCGTCCACGCCGGCGTAGTTGGAGCTGAAGGCTCCTCCCTCGGGGCGGGCCTGGGTGGGTCGAAACACCACCAGTTCCTTGCCCATGTCCTCCGAGACGAGGGTGGCGTAGGGGATGCCGTTGATGGCAATGCCCAGGATGGAGTCCGCCTCCACGTCCCGCTTCTCGAGCTCCTCGAGGATCACGTCCGTCATGGCCGCCGCGACGAACCCCACGCGGCTACCGAAGACGCCCACGGAGCGCCAGCCGATCTTGATGTCCTGGGGCGGGGCCTCGCCCCGAACGCCGCGGGTGAGAAGCCAGGTGACCGTTTCGGGGGAGAGGTGCAGCTCGTCCCCGATCTCCTTCTCGCTAAGGCCCTTCTCCTTGTACTCCATGGCCTTGCGAACGAGGGCGTCGATGCTCTTCATGGCGTACCCCGGGCGTAACCTAAGCCCGGCTATTAAAGTTGGTCTACCCGGTCTCGGGCGCTTTCGGGGGATGCCGGCTTGGACCTAGTACAGGTCCTCCACGTCCTCCTCGAGCTTCGCCAGCTTGTCCTCCACCGCGCGGCGGAGGAGGAAGAAGGGGATCGAGCCGGCGTAGATGATGGCGTCGTGGAAGAAGG
>JBHIDH010000082.1:0-4708 GCA_046759985.1 Thermoplasmata archaeon | reverse complement strand
GGTCGTCCAGCATCCCCCGGGCCCCGAGGAAGTCCCCCGTGAGGGCGGTCTCCACCAGCTTCTTTACCTCCTCCGGTCGGGCGGCGCTAGCGGCCCGGTACAGGGAGTCGGCGTCGATCTTGGAGGAGACGGCGGCGGCCACCTGAAGGGCGTTCGTGGCCTTCCGGAGATCCCCCTGGGCCACGTAGACGAGGGCCGCCATCCCCTCCTTGGTGACCTTCAAGCCTTCCGCCTTTGCGATGCGCTTCACGTATTCCTGGACGTGCTCCGGCTTCAGGGGCCGGAACCGGAACAGGGCCGTGCGGCTCTGGATCGGGGGGATGATGCGGCTCGAGTAGTTCACGGAGAGGATGAACCGCGCGGTCCGGGTGTACAATTCCATGGTCCGTCGGAGGGCGGCCTGGGCGTCATTCGTGAGGTGATCCGCTTCGTCGAGGAAGATGATCTTGAAGCCCCCCGGTCCGATGGGGGCCATCCGGGCCTGGTTCTTGATCCTCGTCCGGATGACGTCGATCCCGCGCTGATCGCTCGCGTTGGTCGGCGCAAAGTTGGCCTGCCAGTCGTCCCCGAAGAGTCCGCGGGCGAGGGCGATGGCGCTTGTCGTCTTCCCCGTCCCTGCCGGACCGGCAAAGAGCAGGTGGGGCAGGCTCCCGGTCTTCACGTACGCCTGGAGGCGTGAGACGATGTCGACCTGGTTGACGACCTCCCCCAGGCCCCTGGGTCGGTATTTCTCCACCCAGACCTCTTCCATCCTCGAGCCAGGCGAACGATGGAAGGGCCGGTTAAAACCCTTTGTGGGGGATAAGGAACCGGGCCAGATTCCCAGGGAAGGCCCGCGGCGAACCTAGATCCGCGCGCGGAGCGCCTCGAGGACCCGGGACATCCGATTCATGACCGTCACCTTCTCGTTCCCGGCAAAGAGCAGGCCGACGGCCTTCCGCCCCTCGTCGACGACGAGAGACCCGCTGTCGCCGCCGTCCGACATGCTCGTGGCGAGGAGTTGGTCCTCGAACACGGCCTCGCGCCCGGCCCCATACCGGATGGCCACCGTGGCGTCCCGATGCGTCACCGTGCCTCGGGTGAGCCCCGTCGTTCGCCCGCTTTTCTTCACCTGCTGGCCCAGGGAAGCCTCGGCGACGCCCTCCAGGGGGCCGATGCGGAGGAGATCGGGCCGCAGATCCTCCTCGCTGACCGGCCGCGCCAGCGCGCAGTCCACGTGATTGCGGACGGGGAGGAAGGGGGCCAGGAAACGGAGCGGGCCCCGCCGCCGCCAACGGAGGGGGACGAATTCGGCGAGGTGGGCGATCACGTCGTCGGGCTCCTTGCCGCCATCCGCCGGAGCCGGTTGGACGATGGGGTCCCCCACCCGGCCGCGGCCGCTGTCGGCCAGGATGTGCTGGTTGGAGAGCAGGAACCGTTCGGAACCGCGATGAACGACCCCGCCGAGGGTACCGGCGGTCACCTTCACGTGGGCGAGGCTCACCCCGCCGGGTGCGGGACGCCACCGATCCCTCGGTCGGCGCACGACCCGTAGGCGCTGTCCCAAGGCCTCGAGTTCCCCCGTCTCCACGACGTCGGTCTTGACGTCGTTGATGTGTCGGGGGATCCGCTCCCGGGACGAGAGCTCGGCCTCGGGGAGCTTCTTCCTTACGAGGACGACGAGGCAGAGCTCGTCCGTCTCCTCCCCGCCGATGACCTTCTTTCCGATGGCGAGGCCGACGACGTTGCGCTTGCGGAGAAGTCGGCGCTCATGCCGTGCCTTCGCCTTCTGTATCTCGGCCAGTGTCATCCGTCTCGCCTCCCTTCGACTTCACTGAGAAGGCGGAGATTTCCAGGAGGCCCTCGCCGGCGCGGCCCCCGACCACGGCCCCGGTGAACCGGGCGATCACGTTCCCAAAGACGCCGATGAAGAGGCCGATGCCGTACCAGGGTAGCAGCTCGGCGGCGTAGAGGAACTTCACCAGCGTGGATCCCATGATCACCGAGAGGAAGGTCCCGAAGGCCCCCCAGTGGACCTTGTACCGCCGGATGGCGAACATGAGGAACCAGCCTAGGGTGATTCCCCAGAGGAGAATGCCTACGTCCGCGATGTCCAATCGCTCACCTCCTCACCTCTGTCGCCCCAAAGGGAGGAAAAACCCTCCTCCCCCGTTCTCCTATTTGATAGCCAGGCCCGGCCTCAGCCGCCCCCCTCTAGAAGGAGGTGGGCCTGGTAGACGTCGACGAGCCCGTAACCGTAGTAATCGTCGTGCGGGGTGCGCTGGGCCGTGTAGGGCCTCGCCGTCTGCATGAGGGCCGTCTTCGTCGCCAGCACGGCCGCGGCGCCCTCCTTCTTGACTTCCGGATGAGCCTGGAGGAGCAGGGCGAGCACCCCGGAGAGGAGGGCGGCCGAGGCGGAGGTCCCCGTCATCGCGGTGTAAGAGGCACCGCCGGTCGTCGTGAACAGCCCGACGCCTGGGAGGGCGAACTCGGGCTTCCGATGGGGGTCGATCCGGGGCGGATCCCGGGTCGGGCTGTTGTCCCCCCTCGAGCTGAAGGGGGCGATGACGAGGTCGCGGTCGACCGAGCCCACGGCCAGGACCCAGGGCTCGTTGGCGGGGGTCCCCACGTCCCCGTCATCCCGCAGCCCGTCGTTGCCGGCCGAGGAGACGACGAAGATGCCGGCCTCCGTCGCGTTGCGGGCGGCCACGGCCGCCGCGTTCGTGACGAAGGGGGTCTTCTGGGACCCGAGGGAGAGGGAGATGATGTCCGCCCCCTCTCGGAGGTCCCCGTCCCCGTCGGGGTCCATGCAGTACCGGATGGCGCGTCCGATGGTGTCCGAGCTGCCGGTCCCGTTGGCCCGCAGGGCCTTCGCGATGATGAGAGAGACCCCCGGGGCGATGCCCTGGACGTTTCCCTGCCCGAGGATGAGTCCCGCCATGGCGGTCCCGTGGCCGCCATCGTCGTAGGGGAGGGGTTCCCGATTCACCAAGTCGTTCCAAGCGAGCAGCCGCGTGCGCGCCAGGTCGGGGTGAAGGAGGTCGATCCCCGTGTCCACGAGGCAGAGGGTGACGCCGGCCCCGTCGTACCCGAGGCTCCGCAGCCGATCCGTCCCGGTCAGCCCGGCAATCCAGGCGTAGTCGTCGGAGAGCGCGGGTCCGCCGAGGGGAAGCTGAACGAGGCCCGCGGAGGCGAGGACCGCCAGGACCGTCGCGGCGGCCAGCAGGGAGGCGGCAATGACCACGGCCTTCTTGGTCCGTTCCCGGCGGACCTGCGCCCGGAGGCGCCGGGCCGAAGGGTCTAGCGGGGTCACCGCGACCTCCCAGACGGGGCGATGACCGCGACCTCCTCGTCCTCCGGGGCCTTCACGCGCCCCTCGGGCCCCCGGGTGGGTCCCGCCGAGGGGGTCCCCCAACCCCGCCGATCCAACTCCAGGGCCTTAAGGACGCGAACCTCCGTCGGCTCCTGGCGCCGGGGCAACCCCTCGATGGCGCGAAGCCGCGGGAGGAGGCCGATGCCGTTGGCCTTCTGGATCTCCAGCCCGGGACGTCGATTCACCTCGAGGACGACGGGTCCCCGTTGCGCATCCAGGACGATGTCGACCCCGGCGAAGCCCAGGCCGGAAAGCCGCTGGGCCTCGGACGCGATCTCGAGGATCTGCTCCCAGAAGGGCACCTCGAAGCCGGTGAGGCGGGCCCCCGTGTCCGGGTGGCGACTCACGATTTCCCCCCTCCAGGTGCCGAACCGGAGGGTTCCCGTAGCCAGCTCAACCCCCACCCCCACCGCCCCCAGGTGGAGGTTGGCCTTCCCCCGGGACTCGAGGGTGGGAAGGCGCAGCATCGCCATAACGGGGTACCCCAGGAGGCAGAGGACTCGGACGTCGGGAACGCCCTTGGGGGCGAAGGGCTTGACGAACTCGTGGGGGGTCAGCAGGGCCTCGACGAGGGCCTCGTCCCCCTTCTCGAAGTTGTAGTCCCCCTCGAGGATGCTTCGGAGGTGCGAGACCAGGTCGTCCAACCCCAGGAGGCCCTGGGAGGTCACGAAGACCTTCCCCTTCCGCCCGCGGACGATGAGGATGCCCTCGCCCCCGTAGCCGCTCGCAGGCTTCACCACGAAGGTGGGAGCCTGCAGGAAGACCTCCACCGCCTCGTCCATCCCCTCCTTCGTGGAGATGAGGGTATAGTTCTCCGGGACGGGGATCCCTTCCGCCATGAGGAGGGCCTTCGCCCGGGCCTTGTTGAGGCTCCCCATGACCTCCGAGGGGTTGTAGCGGTCCACGTACTCCCGATTCCGCCGGGTGATGGTCAGGACCGTCGTGGAGACGCCCCCCTGGAGGAGCACGTCCTCCAGCCGCTTGAGGGGCCAGAACCGAAGCCGGTCCGAGAGCCGCATGCGCACCCGGGTTCCCAGGGACCAGTTGAGCAGGACCAGCAGGGGCCAGCTCATGGGCTCCGCGATGACGAGGTCCACGAGCCAGTCCTGGATGATGACGATGTAGGCCGCCGCCACGAGGAGGAGGGTCCACAGCAGGGCCTTGGTTGGCGGGACCCAGCCGACCTTGGAGACCCGCATGAGGAACTGGTCGGCTACCCAGGAGGTGATGACGACGGGGAAGAGGAGGACGAAGGCGATCTCCGGCCGGCCGAGGCGGGAGGCGTAGGTGGTGAGGAGGACGGCGACGAGGGCCACCATGAGGACCATGATGGCCGCCCGATGGCTCTGCTGGATG
>JBHIDH010000081.1:0-4825 GCA_046759985.1 Thermoplasmata archaeon | reverse complement strand
CTGACCTCCCTGGTCCTGGAGGCGCAACAAGGGCGGCAGACCGTGTCCCGCCTAGCCTAAGCCTCTTTCCGCCATCCATCCGTTGGGGTTGAGGATGATACCCCCGTGCATCGCCACCACTGCCTCTCTCGCCGAAGGAGCACTCATCTTCCTTCTCTTCTTCGGTGGAAAGTCTACGGTCTGTCAAGGGCCGCACAGGGAATCTGCTGAGAGAGGAAGGGGCGCTTACGCCATCTCGTCACAACCTCAACTGGCCCGTCGGGCGGTGCTATCAGGAGTTGTCGCGTCGCGCCCGTCGCCACACCACCAGCCGGCGCAACGCCTCCCCGTGGCTCAGGATGGCCAGGAGAACGAGGGTCACTAGGGGCGCCACCAGAATGGCGCCGACCATAAGGATGAGGATTCGGGAATCCCGCTTCGCAGGCAGGCCGCCGACCGGCGACGTCCCCAGCCCGGCTCCCTCGTACCGGGCGCTCGTGTAGCTCACCATCATCCCACCGGTGACCGCCAGGACAAGGGCGGGCCAAAGGAGGGGGTCCCCCATCGCCCGCCACCCCCCGATGGTCAGACCAAGCAGAAGGGCGAGATCGGCGTACCGATCGAGGACGGCGTCGGTCCATCCCCCGCGACGTGACGCCGCATGACGGAGCCGGGCAACCTCGCCGTCCACCCCATCTAGGATGGACGCCAGCTGGGCGAGGAGCCCGCCCACGATGAAGCCCACGAGGGGGCCTACGGCCAGGAAGAGGGACCCGGCCACGGCGGCGGAAAAGGAGAGGAGGCTCCAGTGATTCGGCGTCAGAGGCCAGTTCACGACGCGGCGCGAGATGCGGACGGAAAGAGGCCGGTTGAGGAATCGGGCCACGAGCCCGTCCTCCTTCTTGGCGAGGTTGCGGAGAAGCGCCTTCTCGGCCCGAGCCACCATCTCCGGGGTGTCGAGGTCAAACCACCAGGTCGCGGGAATCCTCCAAGCCCGGAGCGATGCCCTCTCCGCCAGGGCGGACGCGGCGTGGGACAGTTCCCCCTCCCCCGCGGCCGTCGTCTCCTCCAACACGGCGAAGATGGAAGCATCGAACAGGAAGATGCCAGAATCCACGGCGTCGAAGTCGGGGAGGTCCGGCCCAAGGGCGGTAACGTCGTTCCCGTGGAGGCGCACCTTCGTCGCCTCCTCCAGATCGGGGATGACGTCGACGTGAGGGTCCACCGCCACCAGGGGTGGGTCCAGCCGCGCCGCGAGAAGCGTCCGAAGTACCGCGGGATCGAGAACGTGGTCCCCCATCAGCACGAGGAAGGGCGCGTTGTCCACGTGAGAACGGGCGGCCAGGAGGCTGGTCCCGTTGCCCTCCTCCCAGGCCTCGTTTCGCACGCATGTGACCTGGACGCCCCAGCGGGAGCCATCGCCCGCGTAGGCCTCCACGTCCTCCCCAAGATGTCCCGTGACGAGGACGAACTCCGTCACGCCTGCCTCCTTCGCCGTAAGGATCACGCGATCGAGGAAGGTGAGGCCCAGGAGAGGATGGAGGACCTTAGCCCGATCTCCCCCCGGCCGCAGGCGCTGCCCCCGCCCCGCGGCGAGCACGACGGCCCGCATCGCTCTCCGTAAGGGCTCAGAAGCCTTGAAGTCTCACGCCCAGCCTCGGCTGATCTGGCGCGGGGGAGACCTTCCAGGGTGTTCGGGGAGGACGCCCGGTCGGCGACCCCATGCGGGGGAGGGGCAGGACGGCTCGCAAGCTGACCTAGTCCCCCACCTCGGCCGCCGGCTCCCAGGGGAGGGCGGAGATCGGCTCCTTCGGCTCTACGCCCACCAGGAACTCCTCGACCAACTGCCGGGCCACGTAGTCCGGGTACTGGACCGGCGGGTGCTTCATGACGTAGGCCGAGATGGCCTCCAGAGGTCCCCCGACCTTTCGGTCCAGGGCGACCTTGGCGACTCGAATCGCGTCAATCGCAGAGCCTCCGCTGTTGGGTGAGTCCTCGACGCTCAGCCGAAGTTCCAGATCGATGGGCACGTTCCCGAAGATGCGGCCCTCCATGCGAAGGAAACAGACCTTGTTGTCCTTCTGCCAGGGCACGTAGTCGCTGGGTCCGATGTGGATGTTATCCGGAGCCAGGCGTACGGGCAGTTCGCTCTGGATCGCCTCCGTCTTGCTGATCTTCTTCGACTTCAGGCGGCTCCGCTCGAGCATGTTTAGGAAGTCCGTGTTCCCGCCCGTGTTCAGCTGGTACGTCCTGTCGATTTCGGCCCCCCGCTCCACGAAGAGGCGGGCCAGGGCCCGATGGACGATGGTGGCGCCGACCTGGGACTTGATGTCGTCCCCCACCACGGCCAGGTTCCTCCGACGGAACCGCGAAGCCCATTCCGGGTTCGAGGCGATGAACACGGGGATGCAGTTCACGAGGGCGCACCCGGCCTCCAGGGCCGCCTCGGCGTAGTGTCTGGTCGCGGCCTCCGAGCCAACGGGTAAGTAGTTCACCAGAACGTCGGCCCCGCTGCCGTCCAGGACCTGGGCCACGTCCACCGGTTCTGCGTCCGCCACGACAAACGATTGGGATGCTGGCCTGGTCTTCATGTGATCGGCCACGCCGTCCAAGACGGGCCCCATCTGAACCTCCACCCCCATCCAAGGGATGGTGGGCTGGAAGACCTGTGTGCAGTTGGGCGGGGCGAAGATGGCCTCGCTCACGTCTTCCTCCACCTTGCGCGCGTCCACGTCGAACGCGGCGACGACGCGGATGTCCCACGGCCGATACCCACCGATTTCCCCATGCATGAGGCCGACCGGCTCCTCTTTCGTCCTGGAATAGTACTCGATGCCTTGGATGAGAGCGCTAGCACAGTTCCCGATGCCAGCAATGGCTAGGTTGATTCGTCCCACCGAACTCTCACCCCCTGAAATACGACAGCACCCCAACACCTGCCCAATGCCCGCTAGAAGGAGGAAGAATCGGGCCCTTCTGGCGCGGTAGTACCGTTTGCGGAACTCTTTCTATGCGGCGAAGTCCTATAGAACACTTGCCCTACAATTCGAGAAGGCCCGCTCATGAGGCCCGCCGCCCCCCCCGTCTCGAGGCAGGGTGGCCCTTTTTGCCCATGCGGGCGAACCACGCCAGCGGCTTGGGGAACCGCAGGGAGAAGTCCCCCCAGCTCTTCTACGAGGACAATCTGAAGGGCCGCCTCCCCCGGACATCAGGAGAAGTTTTATCCTGGTAGGCTACTCGCTGCTAGAAGGCGAGACAATGGCGTCTCGAGATCAAGCTCTAGGCGGGTGGTCCCCCCGCGGTACCGAACGGGGGAGGCACGATTACCGAAAGGTCATCTAACGGCGGGGGGGGGGCGAGATGAGGAGTAGGGCGGGATCGATCATCCTCGTTGCGTTTTTGGTCCTAGGGGGTTTCTTAGCCTTTACAGAGACCGTTTCCGCCAAGCGGCTCTCGCCGTCTGCTGAGAGGCTGAATATCCGGGCGAACTGTGCGTTCGTATCGGGCACAGACTTCTTGTACGAGGGACAGGGAGAAATCGGATTTCCCTCGGATACCGATTTCTACGTGAGGCAAGGCTGGATTGAGACGGACTGGAGCACGCAGCCGAAGGACGTGAAAAAGGCCTTTAGGTCCAAGGCGACAACCTTCGAACTCCTTGTCGATGACGATGCCGTGAAGTCGAAGCGGAAGCTCCATTACGACCGCGACGAGGACGTGATGACGAAGTTCTTCACCAGCGAGTTCCGAGGCGGCCTATCGGGGGACATCGTGCTCACGGGCCTGTGGTTCCTCGATGGAGCCTATCTGGGGGGAGACCGTAAGGAGAAGATGCCCCACTCCCGGTGCGATCTCCTGGTCCATTTCTCATCCCCCGGGCCCCCCGCTGCTCCCCAGAACCTCCAGGCAACGGCGGGCGATGGCCAGGTCGACCTCACGTGGCAGGCTCCCACGTTGGACGGCGGCTCTCCTGTCACCGGCTATCGAATCTACCGCGGGACCACGTCGGGAAATGCTGTGTTCCTCCTAGAAGTCGACAGTCTCCTGGCCTACACGGACACCGGTCTCACGAACGGCATCACGTACCATTACCAGGTGAGCGCCACGAACGTCCACGGGGAAGGGACGCGGTCCGACGAGGTGTCGGCCACACCGACCACCAGCACCGCACCCCAGGCCTCTTTTACCCTGGCCCCCGAAGTGGGAAACAGCGCGACGACGTTCATGGCAGACGCGTCCTCCTCCCTCGACGCCGAGGATCCCCCGGAGGCGCTAGAATTTCGCTGGGATTGGGAGGACGATGGGACATGGGACACCATGTGGACCGATCAGCCGACGGCCGGACATCAGTACGCCTCTCCGGGGATCTACACGATTCGCTTGGGGGTGAAGGACCTCGGCGGGCTCACGGACGAAGCCACGAGGCAGGTGGTCGTGGACGATATACCTCCGGCCACGACCGCCGAGCCGTCCGGAACCTTCGGGCAGGCCGGCTGGTTCCGATCCTCGGTGGGTATCACGCTCACGGCGGTCGACGACCTCAGCGGCGTGGCCCTCGTGGCCTACCGGATTGACGGTGGGGTCTGGGAGGAGTACACGAGTCCCTTCACGGTGGACGGCGACGGGATCCATGCGCTGGAACACCGTGCGATGGACGGCGCTGGGAACGTGGAGGCCGCGAATCGCGTCGACATCAAGATCGACACGGCGGCTCCCGAGACGTCCTTCGGCGCCGACGGCACCCTGGGCGAGAACGGCTGGTACGTCTCCCTCGTGCGCGTGACGTTGGCCGCCTCCGACGCAACAAGCGGGGTGGCCACCATCGTCTACCGGATCGACGGGGGTG
>JBHIDH010000080.1:0-4836 GCA_046759985.1 Thermoplasmata archaeon | reverse complement strand
GTCGAGCTTCTTCTGCGGGGCAAAGACGTCGAGGATGCCCCGCACGGCGTCGAAGTAGTGTTCCGCTGCCATCTCCAGGGCGATGGCGGAGGCCGGGGGGATCGCGAGGAGCTTCTGCACGCCCACGGTCGCGGTGGCCATCTAACCCCCTCCCTTCAAGAGGGGCGCCAGGAGGACGCCGACCGAGGTCAGGTCCAGGATATACTTGGCCCGGGAGTGGGTCGTTCCCCGCATCTTCACGACCTGGAGCGTCCGCAGGAGGTCCCCACGCCGCTCGAGATTTCCCAGGAGAATGACGCCGTCCACGACCGCCTCCTCCACCCCGTAGGGGGAATACCGCTCGTCCCCGGCGGGGACTTCCGCGATCAGGAGGGCCGTGCACTCCTTCTGGGCGAGGGACTGGCTCAGACTCCGGATGAACTCCCGAATCAGGTCCGCCGTGAGGAGGCGGGCGCAGATGGAGGTGATGGAATCGATGACCAACCGCTTCGCCCCGTGACTCTTCACCGTAGCGACGATGGCCTTGACGAGGGCCTCGGACCCCTTCTGGTCGATCTCCGGACCTTCCGTCTTCGCCTTTCGGTACAGCTCGTGCAGGTCCAGGAAGACGATGTCCTTCTTCTCGACGAGCTTGGCGTCATAGAAGTCGTAGGGAATCATGTTCTCCATGAGCTTGTCCGGCGGCTCCGTGGCGGCCACCAGGATCCCGGTCTCCCCCTTTTCGGCCCCGTGGAGCAGGAACTCCAGGCCCATGGAGGTCTTCCCGGTTCCGCAGCTCCCCGTCACGAGGATCGTGTTGTTCCGCGGAATGCCCCCGCTGAGGATGTTATCCAGTCCGTCGATGCCCGTCAGGCACCGGTCGCGTCCGGCGGCGCTCTCCGAGCTTCCCACGGCCTTTCGATGCGGGACAGTCTCTTATCAGGCTTTTCGCCTCGTTATCAACTCGGATTCTGAGGCGTGTCCCGGGAGGGGGGGACCCGCCGCAGCAAGCCTTTAACCCCGCTGGCGAGTATGGAAAGGCCGTGCTCACCGAGCCCGTCCTCCAAGTGGCGCTGGACTTCATGCACCTGAAGAGGGCGCTCCAGGCCGCCCGGGAGGCCGTGGAGGGCGGGGCCGACTGGATCGAGGCCGGTACCCCTCTCATCAAGAGCGAGGGCGTGGAGGCGGTGCGGGCCCTCAAACGAGCCTTCCCGGACCGGGTGATCGTGGCGGATCTGAAGACCATGGACACGGGCGCTTTCGAGGTCGAGATTGCCGCCAAGGCGGGGGCCGAGGTCATCTCCGTCATGGTCGTCACCGACGACGCCACGGTCCTGGAAGCGGTCAAGGCCGCCCGCCGCTACGGGGCCAAGGTCATGGGGGACCTCATGGCGGTCAAGGACAAGGTGAAGCGGGCCCAGGAGGTGGAGGCCCTGGGCGTCGACTACCTCTGCCACCACGTGAGCATTGACGAGCAGATGATCGCCCGGACCCCACTGGAAGAGCTGAGGGCCCTCTCGGAGGCGATTCGCATCCCCATCGCCGTGGCCGGGGGACTGAACACCGAGACGGTCCCCCAGGCCCTTGAGGCGGGGGCTTCCATCATCATCGTGGGAGGCGCCATCATCAAGGAGCCCAAGGTCACCCAGGCGACGGCGGACATCAAGCAGGCCATCCGAGACCGAAAGGCCCGCCGGACGGAGCTGTACAAGAAGTACGGCCAGGAGGAGCTCTACGAGGCCTTCGCCCGGGTGTCCACCTCAAACATCGCCGACGCCATGCAGAAGCGGGGGCCCATGGAGGGCATCCTGCCCCGGGTCAATCGGGGGACGCACATGGTGGGACGGGCGCTGACCGTCAAGACGGCGGACGGCGACTGGGCCAAGCCCGTGGAGGCCATCGACAAGGCCAACAAGGGCACGGTCATCGTGGTGGACGTAGGCGGGGGCAAGACGGCCGTGTGGGGCGAGCTCGCCTCCTGGAGCTGCAAGGTGAAGGGAATCGCCGGCGTGGTCATCGACGGGGCCTCCCGGGACATGGAGGCCATCCTGGACGCCGACTTCCCCGTCTTCTCCCGTTGGGTCGTGCCCCACGCGGGGGAGCCCAAGGGGCACGGCGAAATCGGGCCCGAGATCGTCTGCGGGGGGCGACGGGTCCGCACGGGGGACTGGATCGTCGGAGACGAGACGGGCGTCGTGGTGATTCCCCAGGAGCAGGGGGTCGAGATCGCCAATCGGTCCCTGGATGTCCTCGAGCGGGAGAACCGCATCCGGGAAGAGATCAAGCGCGGGGGCACCCTCTCGAGCGTGCTTGAGCTGGAGAAGTGGGAGAAGGTCGGCTAGCCCCATGGACCGGGAGAAGCTCCGAGGCCTCCTTGAGGAGCTCCAGGAGGGCACGATCACCGTCGGCGAGGCCATGGAAGCTTTTCGTCGTCTCCCCTTCGAGGACCTGGGTTTTGCCCGACTGGACACCCATCGGTCCCTTCGTCGGGGGTTCCCTGAGGTGGTGTACTGTCCCGGGAAAGCCCCTGAGGAGGTGGCGACCATCCTTCGGGGCCTCTCGCGCGACGCGGCGCGGGTCCTGGCCACGAGGGCTGAGGCGGATGTTCTTGACGTGGTGAGGGAGGAGCTGGCGGAGCGGGAGGTGCACTACTTCCCGGAGGCACGCCTGCTCCTCGTCGGATCCCCCCTCGCTCCGGAGCGCGGTCAGGTGGTGGTGGCCACGGGGGGCACCTCCGATCGACCCGTGGCCGAGGAGGCAGCCGTCACGTGCGAGGTGCTGGGCAACCGGACCGACCGTCTCTACGATGTGGGCGTGGCCGGGGTGCACCGACTCCTGGAGGAGCGGGAGCGGTTGGAGGGCGCCGAGGTGGTCATCGTCGTGGCGGGCATGGAGGGGGCGCTTCCCAGCGCCGTGGCGGGGCTCATCGAGGCCCCCGTCATCGCCGTGCCGACGAGCGTCGGCTACGGAGCGAACTTCGACGGCCTGGCGGCCCTCCTCGCCATGATGAACACCTGCGTCCCGGGGGTCGTGGTCGTCAACGTGGACAACGGGTTCGGGGCGGGATTCTTCGCGAACCTCATCAACCCAGGCTAACCGAAGGGGTTGAAGAACAGGAACCCCACGACCACCAGCGCCACGAGCGGCAGGAGCAGTACGAGGTAGCTCCGGAGGTCCCACTGGACGATCTTGGATCCGTCCAGCGGGGGGAAGGGGAGCATGTTGAAGACGCCCAGAAGGGCGTTGATGAAGGCGACCCCCGCCACCACGTCGACGAGGGTCAGGGACATCCCCATCGCGAGGTTCAGCCTGGCCAGAACGAGGACGAGCCAGAGCAGGGCGAAGGAGCCCCCGATCGCCAGGTTGACGAGGGGTCCTGCCGCGCTGATGCGCCCGGCCTGCCGTCGGGTCCCCATCGCCATGCCGATATGGACGGCGCCCGGGGCGGCGAAGAGAAAGCCCACTATGGCCGTGAACACGGCCAGACCGAGGCCGAAATACCAGGCGCGAAACTCGGCCACGAACCCGTACCGTTGCGCCACCACCTTGTGTCCGAGCTCATGAAGGAGGAAGCCCGTCGGAACCGCAACCCCCGCCAGGATCAGGCCGCCCAGGAAGCCGTAGAGGAAACGGAGCCACAAGGCGAAGGCGAACGTAAGGACGGCAACGGCCAACAGGATGTGCCCCACCTCCGTCCTGCTGAAGCGAATGCGTCGCTTCACGGGCCTGTAGGGGTACACGGCCATCGGACCATCTAGAGCCCAAGCATATTTCTAGGTTGAGTGCCTAAGCGCGGGGGAATCACGCCGTTATGTCTGAGGCTGGACCGTGTCGTCCCAACGGGAAAAACGTTAAATTCGGGCCTGGCGATGAGTCGGAAAATCGCGTTCCTGCCCTCGCCGCATGCGGACGGACCTGAGGGAGGTCACCGGGGGATGAGTCGTACCAAGGCGGTGACGCGAGGCGGGGGATCCCGCCAGAATCCTCGACCACGGGGGGGTGGATGAGAGATGGCCCGGATTGTCCTGACGGCGGACTTCAGCCTGATGACGAACTTCCGGGAACTGCCCCTAGCCACCTTCTTCAGCTGCATCCCCACCGACTTCTGGCATTCCCGCTTTGCCTTCCGCGCCCTGGCCCCTAACCCCCCCCATCGGAACGGGGAGGCGGTCTGGGCCCCTTACGGCCTCCGGAAGCTGGAGGCGAGCCTCCTGCACGACTTCCGCCGGGATGAGATCGTCGTGGCCCATCCGAACTACGTGAACCAGTTCATCGGACCCGAGACGGAGGTCGTGGGCCTCCACACCATGGATCCCTTGGGCCTGGGGCCCGTGAGCATGAGCTTCACCAACGGCGGGGTCATGACCCCGTACACGAAGGCGTGCTTCGAGGATCTCGTGATGAACCTCCCCGACGGGAACCGGAAGTTCAAGGTCGTCGTCGGCGGGGCCGGGGTCTGGCACTTCGACTACCGGCCGGAGGAGAAGGCGCGGTTCGGCATCGACCACGTCGTGGCCGGGGAGGTAGACCATATCGCCGGGGACATCTTCCGGGACATCATGGACGGCTCCGCCCCCGAGGTGTTCCCCGAACCGCTGAATCCCCCGAAACTGGAGGAGATCCCCCCCATCGTCGGGCCGAGCATGCATGGCATGATCGAGGTCATGCGCGGGTGTGGCCGGGGCTGCCAGTTCTGTGAGGTCACCCTCCGTAAGCTCCGCTACTTCTCGCCGGAGTTCATCCAGCACGAGGCCTCCATCAACGCCCGGGCGGGGCTTCGCAACGCCTGGCTCCACTCCGATGACATCTTCCTGTACAAGGTGGAGAACTACCGGACGATGATGCCCAACGCCGACG
>JBHIDH010000079.1:0-4936 GCA_046759985.1 Thermoplasmata archaeon | reverse complement strand
AGCCCCGTCCTTGAACGGGAGCCACGTGCCAACAGTAATCCTGCGCGACGAACAATAAGGGGGCCAGGTCACGGCCGTAAGCCCCCTTCTGCCCATGTTTGGCGCCGATCTGGCGTGTTCTTGATGAACCTCGCTTATCGGAGGGAAGGAGAGGCCAGTATAGGCAAGCCGGCTCTCTTGGCTGGGCTGGAAAGGAGGCGCATCGCCGCTTGATCGTCTCAAGTTCCGTCTAGCAGACGCCAGAAATAATTAAGGGTCCGGGACTTCATCCACAAACGGGGAGATTCATGGGGAAGCTGTTCGTCTGGGCTGCTCGGCAGGAACGGCCATGGGATCAGAGACCGCTCTGAATTGGCTGTTGGAGGAAGAGGAGCCCTCCATTCGATACCTCACCCTGACCGAGATCCTGCTTCGGCCGGAAGACGATCCCGAGGTTCAAGCCTCGAGAGAGAAGATTGGCGTGAGGGGATGGGCAGCCGACATCCTTGCCAAGCAACATCCCGAGGGACGGTGGGTGGGCGAGGAGAGCCTGTACCGGCCGAAGTACCTCTCCACCAACTGGATGCTTCTCATCCTCTCCGACTTGGGCTTAACGAGATCGAATCCTCAGATTGACGTGGCCTGTCGGCTGTGGATGGAGCGATTCGCGAAGGAGGGCGGCGGATTTGGGGCGGAGGGCATGAAGACAGGGCACCTCTGTATCGTGGGCAACACCGCCCGCGCCCTGGTCAAGTTCGGGTACGCGGACGATCCCCACGTAAGAAGCGCGTTCGAGTGGCTCGTGGACCATCAGGATAAGAACGGCGGATGGAACTGTTTCGGGAGGGGACGGAACCTCGACTCTTGGGAGGGCCTTAGTGCCTTCGCGGTCTATCCGAGACAGAGGTGGACCGCCGGCATGCGTCGGGCTGTCGAACGGGGGGCGGAGTTCTACTTGGAGAGGGAGCTGCACCGCCAGGGTGGACACTACGAGCCCTGGTACCGCTTCCACTATCCTGTCCACTACTACTACGACCTGTTGGTGGGACTTGACTTCATGACTGCCCTCGGCTACGGCGATGACCCGAGGCTCGGCTACGCTGTCTCCTTACTCAAGGAGAAACGGAGAAGCGATGGGAAATGGGAGCTCGACGCCATCCACCCCGACCTCGAAGGCTCGAAGATGGAGGATTGGTATCGAAAGAACCCGAAGCGGGCGCCGACCCCGTTTGCCCTCGAGAGACCGGGGGAGGCGAGCAAGATGATTACGTTGAAAGCGTCACGGGTTCTGAACAGGTTGGGGGAGTTCGACCTGAACGAACGATGAAGGGCATGCGGATGGGACAATCCTCATGCTAACTTCAAGCCAACATTCCCCGACATTCGGGTGTATGTACTCAAGACGACGACCTGTTCACCTTCTTTGGCCAGAACGGCGAGCACCTTAGACTTCCTCTTTATCCATAGCACACCGTGCAAGATAGTCTGAATGGCCCGCTCCCCAGGGATTATTCCAAGCCTCGTAGTTTCACCGATCCGCAGAGTCCCTCTCTTCTCCCCGCCCACCAGTATTTCAACTCCCTTCGCACCCACAACCATCTTCAAGGGAGCAAGTGAGAGCCTAAGCCATGCTGGCATCTTCCCCATTCTCCCAGTTCATCCTGTACCGCGCCATGTTTCCGCGCTTCCTTTCTTCAGCAGCTCTAGACCAATCAAGTATCGAGCCTTGCTCCATTTGGCCATTTTCGGAACATGAGGTTCTCACGGCCCATAACGACCAGCGAGGTGAACTCCTAGTGGTACGCAAAGGCCATTACCGGTTGGGATTCAGCCAGGGCGCTGTATCCGTTCCTGATTTGTCACAGGCACTATCCCGCGCGCCTTGTCGGGGAGGACCTCCGCTTGAAGGAAGCTTTGCCTATCCAGCGGGGAAGGCCCCGCCGATCAAGCCGAGCGTGATCTCGCCTAGCACGAAGTCGAACGGGGACCGGCGATCCCGAAGCCCACGACGAACCCCACGGCGAGGCCGATCCCGGCGGCCGTCGCCATCCGGGCCGAGTCGCCGAGGTGGGGGGAGAGGACCCTCCAGCGCATCACCGCGAACAGGGCGCCTCCGATGAGGAGACCGCTAATCGCGGCGACCGCGTGGACCAGGCCGCCGTGGGGGGCTCCCATCGCCTCGGCAACGCCGTCGAACAGCGCGAACAGCGCATATGCGACGCCAAGCCCGAGCGCGTTCGCCGTCACCCAGGTCCCGAGCGGAAAACCGCCAGCTCGCTGTTCGCCGCGGGCGGCCGTCTCCGATGTAAACTGGTCGGTCATGTCCGACCCCATCCGCGTGCTGTCTGGCCCTGAGCCGCCGCAAGCCCCCCTTCCGTTGGCAGGGACAATCGGCTCGCCGTTCGTCGCCCAGATCCCCCGGCGGCCGGCGGTCGACGACTCCTCCGGGACGCGCGCATGGATTTGGCGTCTGATCGGACGGAGCCGGGGATCTCGACGAGGCCGATTCGCGCCCGCCTCGATCCCGGTCGGGGAACGGTCACCTACCCCCTGGCCGTGCTCGGGCGTCGACGGCGGGCGTGTCCCCTCTTTAATAGGGACACCCTCTCGGGAACGTGGCCAGACTCCCGTCCCTCCTGATCTACGACGAGGGTTTCCTGGACTACAACTTCGGCCCGGCCCACCCCTTTCAGCAGGGCCGCGTCAAGCTGGCCCGGGAGCTCATCGCCGGGGTGGGACTCCTGGACCACGAGGCGGCGCAGGAGGTGACGGCCCTCCCCGCCGCGGAGGAGCAGCTGCGGCTCGCCCACGCCCCGGAGTACCTCGAGGTCGTGCGACGGGCCGGGGGGGACCCGGCCAAGGCGGGGACGCGGTACATGCGCTACGGGCTGGGGACCTCGGACAACCCCGTCTTCCCTCGCATGTACGAGGCGGCGGCCCTCCCCGCGGGAGGAACCATCGCGGCCGCCGACGCGGTGCGGAAGGGGGAGGTCCGGAACGCCTTCAACCTCGGTGGGGGCTTTCATCACGCCCACCGCACCCGCGCCTCCGGGTTCTGCATCTTCAACGACCTCTCCGTGGCCCTCCATGTCCTCCTCCAAGCGGGCGTCTCCCGCATCCTCTACCTCGACGTGGACGCCCACCACGGAGACGGCGTCCAGTATGCCTTCTACGAGGACCCACGCGTGCTGACGATCTCCCTCCACGAGGACGGGCGGTACCTCTTCCCGGGGACGGGCTTCGTGAACGAGGTGGGCGAGGGGGAGGGCGTGGGGTACAGCGTCAACGTCCCCCTACCTCCCCGAACCGGGGACGAGGCCTATCTCCGAGCCTTTCGCGAGGTGGTGCCTCCCCTGGCCGAGGCCTTCGAGCCCGGCCTGATCCTCAACCAGTTCGGCATCGACACCCACGTCGCGGATCCCCTCACGCACCTCGGCCTGGGCACCCACGCCCACCGGGCCGTCGCCCAGGAGGTCCGTGCCCTCGCGGAGCGGGTATGCGGGGGACGGTGGGTCGTGACCGGAGGCGGCGGGTACGATCCCTCGGCCGTGGCCCGGGCCTGGACCCTCGTGTACGGGGAGATGCTCGGAGCGGAGATGACGGACGCCCTCCCCCGCGACTGGGCGACCCTCCACCGTGCCCTCTTCGACCGGGACGCGGGCGCCGAGCGCCTCGTGGACCCACCGCAACCCTCGGCCCCGGAGGCGGATCGGGCGATCGAGGGGGTGCTGAAACGGGTGAAGGCCACGGTGTTCCCCCTCCATGGGGTGGAACCCTAGGACCCCCTGGCTTTGGTGGGGAAGGGGGCGAGCCTCCGCTGGGTAACCCGTCTTCGGGGAAAACGGTTAAATAAAGACCTTCGCATGCGCCGGCTGGGAATGCACTCCACTCGCCCCTTCCTCTCAAATCAGATAACGGTATCTCAACTGCTTTTAACTCCGAGTTACAACGACCCCTTCATCAGGCCACGAGGCCGATTCATGGACTGGGATGAGATGCGAGAGAGGAACCGTTTTTTGCGCGTCGCCTCGCTCGGTGTGACTCCCCGTCTCTCCGCAACACACAGGTTGGTGAAGGATGGAACGCAAACGCAAGTTGGACGAGGGCGACGCGGACAGGCAGCACGCCGAGAAGCTCGCGGACAAGCGAGCCGCCAAGATTAGGGAGGAGATGGAGGACCGCCTCGAGCGGCTCCGGTACCAGTACGAGCGGGAGCTGAACAACTTCCGCTACGAGATTCAGGAGCGGGACTACCGCCTCAAGGCCTACGAGGACAAGTTCAACAAGATCAAGGAGCCCCCCCTCCTCTACGCCTACGTCGTCCGCAAGTCCGGCGAGGACCTCTCCGGCAACCAGGTCGTCGTGGCCCGGGCCAGCGAGATGCTCAAGGTCTCGGTGGGCTTCATCGAAAAGGAAACCCTTGACATCGGCCAATACGTCTGGGTGCACCCCCAGACCTACGCCATCGTGGAGGAGAGCCAGGAGATTCACAAGGGCATCGTCGGGAAGGTCCAGGAGGTCGAGGAGGCCAGCCTGGTCGTCTCCATGGAGGGGGACCTGGAGAAGCGGATCATCAAGTGCGATCCGGAGGTCGCCAAGACCATCAAGCCCGGCTATCAGGTCTCCATCCTCCCCCCGACCATGGAGATCCTGCAGGTCATGCCCGATGCGGAGGTGAAGAGCCTCCTGCTGGGGGAGAAACCCAACGTCACCTACGCCATGATCGGCGGCCTGGACGAGGCCATCGAGCGGGTCAAAGACGTCATTGTCCTCCCCTTCACGGAGAAGAAGCTGTTCAAGAAGATCGACCTCAGGGCGCCCAAGGGCATCCTCCTCTACGGCCCCCCGGGCTGCGGCAAGACCCTCATGGTCCGGGCCATCGCCACGGAGAACAACCTGACATTCTTCAACGTCAGCGTGGCGGACATCCTCTCCAAGTGGGTGGGGGAGAGCGAGC
>JBHIDH010000078.1:0-5131 GCA_046759985.1 Thermoplasmata archaeon | reverse complement strand
CCGCCCTGGGCATGGTCCACTTCCTCCTGGGCATGCCCCTGATGATCTTCGCCATAGGCTACACGGCGACCGTGGTACTCCAGACTGTCTTGGTGTCACCGGGAGCAGCAAGAGAACGGTGAGGCCATACCATGAATCGGTCATACGGGCAGGAGGTGGCCTTACTCGGCCTCACGACCATCCTCCTGGTCGTGATCCTCCTTCCTCCCCTGGACCCGCTTTTGGAGACCCACGAGGGCTTGCACCACCTGCAGCACGGCCTTGCCCTCGTCCTGGGAATCGGGGCCGGGTGGGCCACATATCAGCTCGTGGCCACCGCGGCTGTCCAGGCCGCCGGACGCGCGCAGACCCTCGCCCGCAACCTCATCGTGGCGGGCCGACGGGCCAACCCCGGCGGTTACGTCTCCCTCCTCCTCGCGGCCGGCCTCGTCGTCTTCTGGCACATCCCGTTCTTCTTCAATCTGGCCGTGGTGGACGACGCCGTCCACATCCTGGAGCACCTTTCCTTCATCATCGCAGGGGCCGCGGTGGGCTTCGGCCTCCCCCTCATGAGCAAGTGGACGCGGCTCGGGGCCGTCCTCGTCACGGTCTTCTCCGCCCTCTTCCTATCCGTCATCCTGGTGGTCTTCGAACTCCACGTGTACCAGGTCTACCCGCGCGAGCACGAACTGATCTTCGGAGTGGCCATGATTTACGCGATGATGCCGCTGATGATCCTGGTCGTGTACCGATTCCTCGTCGAGCAGGTATCCTAGCCTAAGGGAGCCGACCCTCGGTCCCTGGCGTGCCCGCTACGGCAATCGGCGCTCGCGGGGACGCTCCTCCTCCCGGTCCTCCCGGTCCTCCCCCTTCCCCCGCCAGAGGAACCAGAGAGCGCCGAAGAACCCGCCGATCGCTAGGACGGTGATGATGGTGGGCGTATAGTCCACGGCCCCGGCGAGCAGGCTGAAGGAGTAGGCCACGTAGATGGGATCCGCGTCGGGGTTCTGCCAGAAGATCATGTAGTCCTCGGCGCCCGGAACCGGCCACTCTCCGGTCTCGGTAAGCCCGGTATAGGAGTAGTGAATACGGTAGCCCGCCGGGGGCGCGTGATCGTGGATTTCAAAGTACACAGCCCCGCCGGACCCGTTGTTCACGCTCCACCAGTACCGCAGGGTATCCCCCGCGTGGGCCGGCAACCCCATGTCGGAGAGGAAGGCGTGGAAGCTGTCCGTCAGCGTCCCCGCAGGCGTGAGGATGAAGTCCCCGGCCACGGCGATGGTCCCGGATCCCGAGGCATGGGCCTGCGCCCCTGCTGGCACGAGGAGAACTAGGACCAGTAGTGCGGCCGCCCCGGTCAAAACCCGCACGGATTAACTACCTCCCACGGTTATTTGAAACGTTGCCCGAAGGTCGAACCCGTCCAGGCGCGTAAGCCGGAGGTCCAGCCTCCAATCCCCGGACTGGGAAAGGGCAGGGGACTCCCCCCCGAAGTGGTTGCCATGGGGTCCCGGCAGGGAGACCTCCTGGGGCGGCAGCCCGCTATCCAGGTGGGTGAGGGTCAGGGTGGCGTTTCGGGCCCGGTCGTAGGCAGCCTCGGTGTCCGCGTCGAAGAGGAGGAGACTGAAAACGTAGATGCCGGGGAGCGTCGGATAGGGGATGATGTCCATGTCCATGCGAATCCCCTGATCCGTGGCGGACAGGGACAGGGGGGCACCCCCGTCCCCCCCGCTCAGGGAGAGGGCGGGACTCATCGAGGTGAGGAGTCCGGCCACGGCCAGGACGGTGGCGCCCAGCAGGACCTCGACGCGCACGTTCCGGGAGACGCCCTTCACCGTTTCGGTGGGGTCTGGCGAGGGGAGGAGCCGATACCGGTTGTACCCGCCGAGGGCCACCATGGGCACGAACAGGGAGACCTTACCCAGGACGACCCAGCCATAGCGGGTGCCGAAAAGCCCCTCCAGGGTCCCCACCAGAATCACGCTCAGGGCGAGGCCTGCCACGAGCACGATTCCGATGGCGAAGAAGGCCAGGCGGGAGAAGAGTCGGAGCACGCTCACCGCCTCCCGGGCGGTATCGTCATCTCGCAGATGCCGGCGCACCCGGACGACGGCGAAGAGACCTCCCACCCACAAAGAGACCCCAAGCAGGTGGGCGGCGTCCGCCACCGTGCCTAGGGGCGAGAGGGTCGTCGCCGCCGCGCCGTGGGAGCCGAAACTTCCTGCAACGACGGCGGCCAGGCCCAACAACAACGCGACGAACATCCAGGGGGAGGGGCGACGGGGAGATGTCACCGCGGCCACGCGGGATAGGGTGATGGACAGGATGACCACGAGGGCAACCCCAAGGACCAGGCGGAGGGCCAGGCTCAGGAGAAACTGCGACACGATAAGGTCGGAGGCCGACGCGGGCGGGGCGAGGAACAAGGTCAACCCCCACCACCCTGCCACGCCCGCCACGAAGACGAGGCTTGCCAGACGGCCCAAGCTCAAGAGTTCACGCGTGCCCTGGGCGTAGGCCGGTGGTTCCGAGTCCTCCTTCCGTCGGCCCGTGGCCCACACCGGTCGCCAGACGGATGAGAGGAAGACGGTCGCGCCGAAGGCCGCGGCAAGGCCTAGGAGGCTGAGGAAACGGAGGGCGATCTCGGGGACCGATCCCACCCGCTCCGCGGCACCGGACTCGGCAACGGGGAGAGTGCCTGGGAGGGTGCCATCCGGGTTGAGGACGCCGAAGGAGAAGGAACCGGCGGTGAAGTGGCCGTCCACCGCGGAGATCACGCTCCACGTGACGGTGTACACCCCGGGCCCCAGTCCTTGGAGCTCCGCCGTCATCCGACGAGGATTGGCCTCGGAGATCTGGACCGTGCCCGGGTCGAACGAGGTTCCCGTGGAGTTCGTAACCCGCAGCTTCTGGGTCCCGGGCTGAATCGCCTCCGTAACGGTGACCGTCAAGCGCGTGGGGGGTTCCGTCAGTACCCAGTTGGTCGGCGGGTCAGAGGAAGCGTATTCCGCGTGGCCCTGGGCTTCCTGTGATAGGCCAAAGGGGATGATGAAGAGCAGTAGGCCGAAGGCAACGAGGAGCTTCCGTCTCATGGCTACGATCGCATTCTCCACAGGGCGAGGCTCGCGACAGCCACGCCCACAGCCCCGATGATGATGCCGACGGCGGCGATGATCGACAAGGTACCCACCTGGGCCCGAAGGGCGGCGGTCTCGTCAGCAGATGCAAGGATGGCGTCCTGAAGTTCCGAAGCCGACGGGTCGTTGACTGGGAACTCGACACCGGCGCGCCCCAGGACCGTCTTGAGGGCCACCGTGATGTCCACAGCGGTTCCCTCTAGCGTCCCTTCGATTTGGACCGTGTAGTCGCCCTCCCGGGTTGGCACCACGTCGAAGGTGTACCAGCCGTCGCGACCGAATTGCGGCCTGATGCTCTTCGTCACGGAAGTGGGTCCCGTGCGGAGGGTAGCGGTCAAGTTTCCTTCAGCACCCATCACAGGCTCCTCCGAGGGGTGGCGTGAAATGCCCAGATCGAGGCCATTGAGCACCCCGACGACGGGCGGCTCCGCGCGCCACCCCACGATGAACTCCAAGTCCCCCACCTCGATGTGCTCGTGGGCACTGACGGGGGCGGGGAGGGCCAGTAGCGCCAATCCCAGGGTCAACAGAATCGGCAGAGCGAGGGTTGTCCTTGGAAGCATCCGTTGCACCTTTCGCAATCGAGGAGCAGGACATTCTTACGGGTTCTGGCACAGACCAGAAGCATGGGAGGGGTCAATCTGGTGGGGCTTCGATAACCGGCGTTCGGGTGAAGGACCGGGAAAGCATCTAGAGTCCCCCGAACACCTCCATGGCCGCTTCCGCCAAGAGTTCCGGAAATCGCCTCCGGTAGCGTGTGAGACCTTCCCGCACTCTCGCGGGGTCAGCCAGGTGGTAAGCGCCACTCCCGCCCCGGGCCAGGAATCCCACCCTCTCGAGCTTCCGGAGGTTTCGGCTCAGGGTGGACGGGGACAGGCCGGTCATCGCCTGGAGGGCGGAGAACCGGGCAGACTCGTGGTCTAGGAGCGCCCCAATCAGCATCCGCTGTGCATAGACCCGGAGGGCCGATATCAGGGACCGGTCCTGGGCAGAGAGGTCTCCACGAGGGAACCAGCGGACGAACCCGCGCGTGGCGTGTCGCACGACGGCGTCCTTCTCCTCCAACCGCGCGAGGTGGTACCGGACGGTTCCGAGGGGGAGCTCCACCTGCCGCGCCAACTCGCGAAGGTGGAGGCCCGGCTCATGCTCCAGCCGTCGCAGAATCAGGTTAGGGGCTAGGGAGACCTCGGACACTCGACCACCTCGAAGGGTACAGGAAGGCGAGGGCGAACATCCCCATGGCTGCCAGATCCCCTGCGAAGTTCACAATCTCCTCCAGCTCGTGATCCAACACCTGGAGGGCGTGCATGGAAATGAGGGAGACGGCACGAATCTCCAAGATGCCGAAGGCCATGAAGGCCAGGAGGAGCCGGGGGGACTTCGTGCGGCGGTAGCCATAGGCCAGGGCGACCATGGGCAGGACGATCAGGACGGCGGCCACAATCTCAAAGGTGAGGTGCATAGGCGGTCCCGCTTTCGCGAAGACCGCGAGGGTTATCAGGGTTTCCGGGCGGGGAGGAGTTTACCTCTGAGACATCCCGTACACCCGTCCCTTCCACGGGACGCCCCCCTCTCGGAGATAGCGACGCGCGGAGTCTACGAGGATGCCCATGACGATGACGGTGGCGACGGGGGCGAGGAGGGCGTAGGCCACGGGGACTCCCATGAAAGCGTAGGCGAGGGCCACCCGAACCCAGATGAGGGCCGCCACCCCGGCCCCCGCGAAGAGCAAGAGGGCAGGCCCTTCGAGGACGAGCAGGACCAGCCCCGCGCCAAGGAAGATGAACGGGAGAATCATACCGAGGAAGAGTGCGGCGGCGTTCAGGGCCACGCGCCCGAGGCGGAAGTCCAGCCCGGGGAAGGCGTTCTTGGTGAAGCCCTGCCAGATGGCGCCCAGGCTGTCGTACATGCGAACCCGCAGGAGCCGGCGGCTGTCCGCCATGCAGAGGCGTCGCCCCTCCTCCTTCACCCGGAGAGAGAGCCGGTAGTCTTCGTCCACCCGGTCGCGGACCGCC
>JBHIDH010000077.1:0-5180 GCA_046759985.1 Thermoplasmata archaeon | reverse complement strand
GAGGGTACATCTACCCGGCGGGTTCGGACATCTTCCACGACCCGAGCTACTCGGTTTCGGCCCTCCTGGTGGATATCCAGGCGGCGTTCAACCTGGGACCCCTGGCCATGCTGGCCATGGCGACGGTGGCGACCCTCACCCTACTGGGTGTGGCGATCCACCTGCGTCGCCGGTCCAAGCGCCGACGGATCCCTCCGGCCTACGGGAAGTTCCAGTGAACTTCCCCCCTCCCCCTTTTCTTCTTTCTTTCTCTTTTCTCTCGAACCAACTGAGCGACAGCTCCACCGCTAGAGGGGCGAGCACTTCCACGTGTGGTTCGGGATTCCGTAGCCATCGGGTCGCTCCGCCCAGAATTCGAACTCGTAGCTCCCCTTTGCCACGAGGCTGATCTCAACTTGGAAGCCGTACTGGGAGGAACCTCCTGTGGCGACGATGGAATCGGAGAAGGGCGCAGTAAGAGTCCACGCCGCGGGGTCGGGGTTCCCTTCGTTCGGCGAACGGACCATGCCGTAATAGTACAGGACCCTCAGGGCGTCGCTGAAGGAGGCTAGGGGTCCGGCGGACGCATTGGTTCCGGGGTCGATCAGGTCCGCATAGCCGACGGGATCCCGTTCTTCAATCTCGCGCAGGACCACGGACCAGTGGGCCTGAGCGCCCAGCATCGTCTCCACGTGCTCGACGGTGGTCCCAATGGGGAATTGGGTCCCGTTCGGGGCCAGCAACGGTCCGTGCCATCCGACGTAGTAGCTCAGGGTCTTGGAGGAGACCCTCGCCTCCGCCCCGCACTGCGCGTAGACGGTGATTTCGTCGAATGCGATCCCCCCGGGGTTGCGCACCTCAAACCGGAGCACCGCCGGGGCGGGTCGGTTCGCGTTGTTCTTGAGAGTCGCTGTCAAGGTAAAGACGTCCCCCGCGGACGCCGCGGAAGGAACGCCGGCAATGGTCAGCGTGATGTTGGGCTGGACGGGGGGGATATCCCGGCTGACGATGGGGCTCAGGGTGTTGGACACCAGTCCGAGAGCGGTTCCCGCTATGAGCACGGCGACCGCCAACAAGGCGAGTTTCGGCCGTCGTGCGAGTCGAACGGTCGGGAAGGGCCGCGCTTCTCCTGGATTCCTCGAATTGACCATATCGCCGCGTGGGTCCAGGGGGGCTTGAAAGACGCTCTTACAGGTACCCTGCTTGTCGCGCCTCGGAGACGTTAAGAGCCGCCCGCCCATGCGAGCCTGGGGGATGTCTATGGCCCTGAGTGAAGTAGCCTACTCGAAGCCCCGCACCTTCTGGCAGGACGTCCGTGTGCTCTTTCACCTGCCGAGGGCTGCCATCGTGTACGCATACCTGGTCCTGGGGGCGGCCTTCGCGCCTGCCATCGCACTGGACCGTCTCGCGTTGAGCTTTGTGGCCTTCTTCTTCGGCCTCCAGTTGGGGGCCTACGCCCTGGACGAGCTGAAGGGGCGCCATGCCTCCACCCAGTTCACGGACCGCCAGCTGAAGATACGGGCGGCCGTAGGTTTGGCAGGCTTCGTCGCCATCGGCGTCTACCTGGCCGCCGTCTACTCCTGGTGGATTCTCGCCCTGTTGGTCTTCGGGGCCTTCACGATCTTCGCCTACAACTCGGAGGTATCACGCGGCGCGTTCCACAACGCGTTCTGGTACGGGGCCGGGTGGGGCTTTGGCCCCGTGGTGGGGAGCTACTTCCTCCACGCGTTGGTCTTTCCACCCCCCTCGGTGCTCCTCTTGGGAGCCTTCGCCGCGGTCCTAGGGGTGGCCCATCTCTGGAAGTACGGGAACACGAAGTGCTACCACAGCCACACGTGCCTAGATTACGCCAAGGACCACGGGGAGACCCTCTGCCACGGGCAGGTGTGCGCGAACCGCCTCGTCATGCCCGTCGGACCAAGTCGGCTGCAGTGGCGGCTCATCGACATGGAGTTCGCGTTCGTCTTTCTCCTGACGGCGGCGATCGTGGCGTGGCGGTTCGGGTTCTGATGGCAAGGCTCGTGTTGGTGCGGCACGGCCATCCCGTGGCGGGGGGAAGAGAGCGGTCACGATGGCGGCTCTCCGACCAAGGGCGAACGGCCGTCGCGAAGCTGAGTGAGGAAGCGGTCTGGGAGACCGTTGAGCGCATCTACGCCAGCCCCGAGCGGCGGGCCCAAGAAACGGCCCAGATCGTCGCCAACCGATGGGACCTCCCGGTGAAGGTGCGGGAGGATCTCGGGGAGGTGCGCCGCCCCTTCGAGGTCCGAGGATACGAAGATAAGATTCGGGCGTTTCTGAAGGGCAGGGCTCCGGAAGGCTGGGAGAGCCGCCAGGGCGCCGAGGCCCGCGTCTCTGAGGCAATGGAGGAAATCTCTGGAGGGAGGGTCGACGTCGCGGCGGTCTCCCACGCTCTCCTTCTTGCCCTCTTCCTGGCCCAGGTCTCCCGAGCCGAGCCCACCTTCTGGTTACACCACTCCATCGGCTTCGCCGAGTACGCCCTCTACGACACGGACGCGCGGGGACTCGTACAGGACTTCCGCGCGGCAGGGGCTAAGGCCGCTGAATGAGCTCGATGGTGACCCCATCGGGATCTTGGATGAAAGCGTAGGTGCTGCTGCTCCCCGGTAGGTGGAACGGTTCCTCCAGGACACGCCCTCCCTGCTCCCCGCTCTTCCTCAGGACGGCCTCCATATCATGGACCTCGAAGGCCAGGTGGTCGAACACGCGTTCCTCATCCGTGGGGACGCGGAAAGTGGCCTGCTCTGTGTATCGGATGACCTCAACCTGATGGCCCTTGCCTTCGGATTCCAGGAACGAGATCTCCATGTTCCGTTCGGGGACTGCCTTCTGGCGCACGAGTTTCATGCCCAGCACCTCCGTGTAAAAGGCGACCGTTCGGTCCATATCGCTTGTCCGAATCGAGGTATGAAGGAGGGGCATTGCAGGTCCGCAGGGGGAGTTTGTCCGGCTATTTAGCACGTCTGCCCGCCACAGAAAAACCAAATACGCACCCTCCCCATGGGAACCGTTCGGCGGGGATGGCCTAGCCTGGTAGGGCGCAGGATTGCTAAGCCCAAGCGCAGAGATCCTGTGCGGGCAACCGCTCGGGGGTTCGAATCCCCCTCCCCGCGTTCAATATCGTAGCGGGCTGCGAGGAAATCCCTCAGGATAGAGGGGCACGCTGTGCGCTGCCGATGCAGATAAAGGCGACAATCCTCCGCGTTTATTTCTCGGAAGAGAATCCTCGGCTGAATCCCAGCCTCCAGTACCTCGCCGCTGCGGAGCTTGTCGGGCCGATCCTCTTCAGGACCGCTCCTCGTCGCCTCGGCTATTCAGCCCGATGGAGGCTGCCCAAATCGCTCCCAGGAAGCGATCTCTGACAGGGGTTTTCGACGCTTTCCCCGTTGAGCCGCCTCATCCGTCGGGAACCCCAGGGGGAAAACTGCGATCACGACGGCGTTCTCAGGAAGGCCAAGAAGTCGCTGCGTGGCCCTCTGATCGAAGTTCGCCACCCAACAGGTGCCTAGTCCCTGGTCCCAGGCCGCGAGCACCATGTTCTGAATAGCACGGCCCGCATCGGCCTCGGGGAACTTGGCCCCTATCATCGTCACCACGATCGCCACCGGTGCGTCGGGGAGGTAAGGCCCCGTCGGAGTGAGGCGGGAGAGTTCCTGGAGTGTGGCGCCATCTCGCACGACAATGAAATGCCACGGTTGGCTGTTCTTCGAGCTGGGAGCCCAGCGTCCCGCTTCCAGAACGCGGAGAACCATCTCCTCAGGAACCTCCCGGTCCTCGAACGACCGGACCGCCACCCGGCCTCGGATGCACGCCCACGTCTCCATGGCGGGGGGAAAGACTTGGATTACTAAGGGTTGCTGCGACGTTGGCGCGGAATAGGTCGTGGCGTTCAGGATTGGAAGGACTGCCGTGCCTCAGACATCGACATATCCCGCCTCCCAGGTCCGGTGCTCGTCGTGATTCCTCAAGTCCACAGAGAAATCCGCAGCGGCTTTCAACGCCAAGAGGACGGGAATCCACCCCGGGACGTGGATCGTGTGATGCGCGGCATGCACACCGCTCTCCGTCATGGTCAGATCCGTTCCCCCCTCCCCGTCCGGGACCAGGTCGAATTGCACCCGGCTTCCCCCGAAGTACTCCAGCGCGTAGCATGTCGGGGGGCCTCTTCAAGGACCCGCCCACGGTGGGTCGCCCGGCTGGGGAACGTGAAGTGGACGACGCCGTCCTCCTCAGGGGCCGTAGAAGCCCAGAACTGGGCTCGTCCCTCCCCCGTACTCAACATCTCGTAGACCCGGTCCGGCGGAGACCGTAGGTGGATTCGCCACCGGATGGGTTTGGTCGCCTCTTCGTCGGCCATGCGTCCGGCTCTCCTCTTCCCGCAAGGTGCGGCATGCCTTACGGATTGTGGCCTCCCGGCTCCTCGGGATGCTTTAAGGGCCGACCGCCCTGTCCACGCCCAGAGCCCCGTGGTCTAGAGGACAATGATCCCAGGCTTTGGATCGGCCGCGCCGAGAAGACACCTGGTGACGGGAGTTCGAATCTCCCCGGGGCTATTCCTCCCGCTCTCTGAACCGGCGGAAGAGGAAGAGGAAGACAAATGGGAGGAAGAGCCAGAGGAGGGAGGCGGGGAAGAGGACAAGCAAGAGGTCCTCCAGCGGGAACGTGAGCCCGACGATCACGGCGACGGCAACGAAACCCCCGCCCCAAAGGATCGCGAAGAGGATCGGACGGGGTTCGAATTTCACGGGGCATCATCCCGCTAAAGGGCTTTAGCCTTGGCCGCGCTCTCGGGCGTGTTTGGCCCGGGTCACCTGTCGGCTCGAGTTTGTCTACGCCAGCCAGGACGAGGCAGAGAAGGTCCTCCTGGCGGTGGAGCGAGAGAACGCTCCTTACATAACCGCACGCGTCGAGGGCGAGATCCTAATTTCGGAAGCGGAGGCCCGCTCCATCGCAAGCCTGGTTCACACGCTGGAGGACTACCTGGCCAATCTCTCGGTTGCGGAGAAGGTCCTAGACCTGGTCTGAGCCCTCTCGGACCTTCACCGCCTGGCCCACCGAGAAGGCGCGCATCTCCTCCCGATTCATCAGAGCACGTCCCACGGCGAGGAGGACGTCCTCTTCGTCTACAACGAGGACCTCTTCCCAGGGCCGCAGCTCGGGATCGGCCTCGACCACGAACTTGG
>JBHIDH010000076.1:0-5195 GCA_046759985.1 Thermoplasmata archaeon | reverse complement strand
CGGAGGAGGAAGAAGGGGATCGAGCCGGCGTAGATGATGGCGTCGTGGAAGAAGGCGTGGGAGAACCGGTCCCCCATCCGCTTCTCCGCCTCCTCCCGCAGCCCCTTGATGAGGTGCTTGCCCAGGAGGTAGCTGAGCTGGTACGTCGGGTACTGGGTGTACCGTTTCACCTCCGCAACGGCGGATGCCTCGGCCATACCCGCTTCCCGGACGAGCATCTGGACCGCCTCGTCGAAACTCATGCGTCCCGCGTGGAGGTCCACGTCGATGACGATGCGCGCGGCCCGCCAGATGATGTCCTGGAGCTGGACGAACCGGATCTCCGGCGTGTCCATGAAGCCCACCTCCTGCATGAGATCCTCGCAGTAGTGGGCCCACCCCTCCACCATCTCCGCCACGCCGGTCCCCCCCGTCAGAACGCGGAGGAGGGACGGATGGAGGTTCGCGGCGGACAGCTGGAGGTGATGCCCCGGATATCCCTCGTGCACCGCCGTGTTGCGGATGGAGGCGTAGTTGTGCTCCTTGAGGATATCTTCGCCGTCGGAGGGTGGCGTCACGAGGTATATCCCCTCCTGCACCTTCTCGAACCGGGGCGGGGACATGTAGGCAGCGAAAGGGAGAATGGGCCGTAGGAAGATGGGGGTCTCCTCCACCAGGAGCCGTTCCGCCGGGGGAAGGGTCGCCAGGTGGTGATCGCGGACGAAGGCCCGGGCCTCCTCGATGACCGTCCGAACCGCCTCGAGGACGCCAGCGAAGTCCGTGGGATGATCACCGTGGATCCGCTCCGAGACTTCCTCCACGGATGCCTTGGGGTCGATGGCTGCGGCGACCTCCCCCAGCTCCTGCTTCGCCTCTTCGAGGTATCGGACACCGAGGGCTCGAATCTCCTTAGGCTTCCGTCCCAGCCCCCGAATTTCGACCAGTCGCGCAAACTTCTCCTCCCCCACGGTGTAGTCCTCCCCCGCGCGGGGCAGGACCTCCTCCTCGAGCCAGGATCGATACGCCTTGACCGCCTCCTCCGCCTCCACTCGGGCATCCTGAAAGGCGTTCCGTCCGTCCGCGGTCGCCTCCTTCTCTGCCTGTTGGGCGATGACCTCCAGAAAGGAGGGCAACCGCTCGGCCGACTCGATGGCCATCTTCGTCCAAAGCTTGACGGGGCGGGAGAGCCGGCTCTCGATTTCATCCAGGTAGGTCGGACCCGCCACAAGGCGGGCGGTGATGCTCTCGAGCCTCTGGGGGAAAGGAGCGAACGTCCGGGCGAACAGGGGAAACAGGGACCCACCCAAGTCCTCGGCTCCCTCGGGCCTCGATTCCCAGGAGCGCATCTCTCCGAGCTGGAAGGCGTACATGTCGAGGGTATACAGGGCGACGTCCCGGTCCAGGCGCCGGCCGCCGCTTAGGCCTTCCACGTCAACCTGCTCGAATCGTTCCCGCGTTTCCTGGGTGAAATCCAGGGTTTCTTCGTAGAACGCGCGGGAATTTCCGGAAAGCCGGCTGTCGTACTCATGAAGGCCCAACGCCGTGCCAAGGAGGGGGAACCTTTCGACCCAGGCCTGGAAGAACTCCTCCGCCAGCCGGTCGAACGCCTCGTCAGACATGGCAATTCCGAGAGGGCGGAGGACCATAAGGGTGTCGGAGCACTCTGCGTGCGTGGCCGGGAAAGCTTATCCCAACCATCGAGATAGATACGGGGATGCGCCTCGCGGACCTGGAGATCGACCCGGGAGTCCAGCGCATCATCGAAGGCCAGGGCATCACGGAGCTTTACCCGCCCCAGGAGGAAGCCATCGGCCCCGCCCTGGCCGGGGAGAACCTCGTCCTGGCGATCCCGACGGCGAGCGGGAAGAGCCTCGTCGCCTACCTCGCCCTTCTCAAATCCGTATTGAACGGAGGCAAGGCTCTCTACATCGTCCCCCTCCGCGCCTTGGCCGCGGAGAAGTACGAGGACCTGAAGCCTTTTGAAGAACTCGGCATCCGCGTCGCCCTCTCCATGGGCGATTACGACTCCGATGAGCCGACCCTCGTCAGCTACGACGTCATCATCGCGACCTCGGAGAAGGCCGACTCGCTCCTCCGCCATCGGACGCACTGGTTGAAGCAGCTGTCGGTTGTGGTAGCTGATGAAGTCCATCTAATCAACGATCCGGGGAGGGGGCCGACTCTCGAGGTCACGCTGGCAAAGCTGCGTCAGGTCAATCCTGGGGCGCAGGTCATCGCCCTTTCTGCTACTATTGCCAATTCCGCGGAGTTAGCGCGATGGTTAGAGGCGCGTCACGTCTCAAGTGAATGGCGCCCTGTCCCTCTGAGGGAAGGCGTCTGTTTCGATGGAGCGATCACTTTCGCCGACCTCTCCCACCGTCTTCTTGACCCGGAAGGCGAGGATATCCCCTCCTTGGTCCGGGACACGCTCCGAGACGGTGGCCAGACGCTCCTCTTCGTAAATACGCGGAGGTCCACGGAATCGTTAGCGAGGAACCTGCGGGCATCTGTCAGGCCGTACCTTTCGTCGCAGGAAGTTGGACTCCTATCGAAGGCGGCGAAATCCATGGAGAGCCGTCAGGAGGAGCCTACCTCGCTTGCTGGCCGCCTTGCTCAGGACATCAAAACCGGAACCGCCTTTCACAACGCGGGGTTGACGAACACGCAACGGAAGCTCGTGGAGGACCTCTTCCGAAAGCACACGTTGAAGGTCATCGTTGCCACGCCCACACTTTGTCTTCACCCTGACACTTTGATAACCACGAACCGTGGGCCTGTCCGAATCGCGAATCTTCGCGAGGGAGACGAAGTACTCACCCACCGCGGTCGGTTTCGGAAGGTTCTCGGGACCACTCGCCGTCGCTTCAAGGGGAAGCTTTTGGAGGTGAAGGCGGACGGGATGGTTCCCGTCCGGATGAGTCCCGAGCATCGGGTTCTGAGGAACACGCGGTACCGCTATGGCCATCACGGAAAGGAGGGCAGCTGGCATTGGATGGTGCGCGGCGAGCCCGAATGGGTCGAGGCCAAGAACCTCCGTCGGGACAAGAGACCGGAACATTGTGAAGAGGTTCTGTCTCCAGTAGAAACTCCACAGGTTGCCGCTGATGGTGGATCCTTAGCCATTCAGATCCACGACCAGGAATTCGTTGGCCGGAACCAGTTCGGGGCCGAGTTCCCGCACCCAGTTGCACGACCCGTTCCAAGGAAACTTGAACTGGATGAGAAGACGGCAGAGATATTCGGACTCTATGTCGCCGAGGGATTCACGGGGAGAAACGGAGTCGTTGGGTTTGCCATCGCCACGTACGAGGATGACCTCACGGAACTGATCACCGACGCCATGAGCAGGGTGTTTCGTTGTGTGCCTCGGATCCACGATGACACCCGACACCGACGGAGGGTTTACTGCTGCTCTCGCGTACTGGCAACCTTCCTCGATGGGGAATTCGGACGTGGTGCGCCGAGCAAGCATTTCCCCGAGGAATGGCTCAGCGGCCCGCCGAGGGTCCTTCGGGCTCTCGTTCGGGGCGCGTGGCGAGGGGATGGAACAACCGATCCCGAACGGTTTGCCCTGTCCCGATACACCACGGTCTCGCCACGGTTGGCTGAGCAGATGGGGCGCATGCTGAGGCGGCTTGAGTACATGCCGTCCACGCGGGTTAGCCAGCCAAAAGGGATGGGTAGGCATCTGCAGTACCATCTTGCCCTCTCGGGCACGCAGGGCCGTCGATTCATGACCGAGGTGTTGGGAGTTGACCCCCAGTCGGTTTTCCACGGGAATCGGACCTACAATACCAAGAATCTTCTAGACGGATCCTTCCGATCGCCCATCCGACGAATCGACGAAATCCCGTACGAAGGCAACCTCTACAACCTCCACGTGGAGGGGGACGAGAGCTACGTCTGTTCCTTTGCCTTCGCAGTGCACAACTCTGCGGGCATCAATCTTCCGGCCAGGCGTGTGATCATCCGAGACGTCCGCCGCTACGAGCCCAACTACGGCTACGACTTCATCCCCGTCCTCGAGATCAAGCAGATGTGCGGCCGGGCCGGCCGGCCCCAGTACGACGAGTTCGGTGAGGCCATCCTCCTGGCCCGCTACGAGGAGGACGTGGCCGAACTCATGGACAACTACATCCTCGCGGGGCCCGAGGCCATCGAGTCAAAGCTGGGGAGCGAGCCGGCCCTCCGCATGCATCTCCTGGCCGCCATCGCCACAGGCCATGTCCAGACGGAGAAGGAGCTCCACGCCTTCATGGAGCGGACCTTCTACGCCTTCCAGAGGGACCTCGTGACCATGGAGGAGGGCATCGAGCGCGTCCTGAGTTTCCTCGAAGAGGAAGCCATGATCAGGAGAGAGGAAACCCTCCGACCCACTCTCTTCGGCCGCCGGACGTCAGACCTCTACGTTGACCCGCTTTCTGCCGTCATCTTGCGGGACGCCCTCGAATCGGAACAGGGGGGCAACCAGTTCGCGTACCTTCACGCCGTCGCCGCGACCCCCGACATGCCGACGTTGTATCTCGGCCGAAAGGACTACGCTTGGGTGGAGGAGAGGGCCGCCACCGAGGAGTACCTCGTCGAGACGGAGGACGAGGACTTCCTCCTCGCGGAGGTCAAGACGGCCAGCCTGCTCGAGGACTGGATGGAGGAGGTTCCCGAGGACGACATCACGAAGAAGTTTCGCGTGGGCCCGGGGGACATCCACCGGATGGTCCAGATGGCGGACTGGCTCCTCTACGCCATGCACGAGCTCGGCCGCCTCTTCAACAAGAAGCGCCTCCGGCCCCTCGCCCGCCTGATGGCGCGGATGGGGTACGGGGTGAGGGAGGAACTCCTGGACCTGGTGAGCCTCCGCGGCGTGGGCCGGGTAAGGGCCCGGGCCCTGTTCACGCGGGGCATCCACACGAAGGAGGACCTCCGCACCATGGAGGTCACCGAGCTCGCCCGGATCCCCACCATCGGTCCCGGCATCGCGCGGGGCATCCTGGCCCAGTTGGGGCGAGAGGAGGAGGTCAAGGAGGGCCCCCGGGAGGGCCAGTACGGGCTCTACGACTTCGGGTAGGTTTTTCGGGGGTTCCCGGTTGACCCCTCCCAGCGGAACATGGCAGGAGCCGCGGGCGGCCGGCCCCACCCCTACGTCACTCGGGAACTCGTCAGCGAGTACCTCACCCTGAGCAGCCTGGCCGCCCTCATCGGGGTCATCACGGCCTTCG
>JBHIDH010000075.1:0-5216 GCA_046759985.1 Thermoplasmata archaeon | reverse complement strand
GCCCGACCTACTCTTCGACGCCGACCGCCTGTCCGAGGCTGAGAGACACTGGGAGGATGCCCTTGGCCGCCTGACACGTGACCTGCCGGTATTCAACACCGTCATCAAGACCCTCAGGAACTCCCTAGGGTTCCTCCGGGCTGTAACCTAGCGTCAGCACAGTTTTCCGCTTTGTATGAGGTCCTCTCTGAATTCCTCCCAGAGGACCGCCCTTCGCCGGGGGACATGTATCCATTGGTCGGGACCGGTTACTCGTGAGACCGCCTCCCATTGAGGTATTCTTCCAGGGCCTCCAAGGACATCTGCGCCATGATGCCCTCCCTGTGCTTGCGGAAGCCCAGCCGCTCGTTGATGGCCAGCATGGCGGCGTTGGTGGTCGCGTTCCCCGTCACCACGACCGCCACCTGGGGCAGCTCTCGGCGCACGCGAAGGAGATTCGCGGCCTTCAGCCACTTGCCCAGACCTCGCCCGCGATAGGGGGGACGCACCCCGGTGATGAACTGATGAATCATCGTCTTCTGATCGGGCCAGTAGCCCATGGCCGTAATCCCTGAGATGGCCCCGTCCCCCTCGCGGCCAATCACGTCGAGGCCCCGCCCCCCGCTCTCCTTGATGTTGTCCTCCCAATAGCGGTTGACCTCCGGCGTGATGGCCATGTCGCCCGTCTCCAGCTCGTCCCGAGGCGCCTCGTTGAGGGACTCCGTCAGGACCTCGCAATACTCCTCGACGATGTCATCGGGAACGTGATCCCCCAGCCATTGGAGGGTGGTTCGCGGGGAGCGCCGCGGACCTTCCTCGGCCCAGCGCTCCACCATCTCCCAGTCCACCCGGTCCATATGCAGACGACTTTCCCGGTTCCGTTGGCCGACTTGGGCGCCAATGGCCTCGACGAAAGCGAAGCCATCCGCCTCCTGGGTTCCGCCGATAACCAGGGATTTTCCGCGCTCACGTGCCAGCTCCGCCGCCTTCGCCAGCAGCATGCGTCCCACGCCCCGCCTCCGGTAGGGCTGCAGAACCTGGACGCTGACCCGAGCTTCCTTCTCCCGCGTCGCGTACGTCGGGGAACCCTCCCGGTAGACGGAGAAGTAGAGCCAGCCGATCACCTCCTCAGGCTCGCCGCTCTGGATCGCCGCGAAGCGGATCTCCTCCGCCTCCGGGTCACCGCGACGCATCCACGTCTCGTCGGTGGAGTCATCCGTGAGGGGATCGCCCGGGTTCTCCTCCTCGTGGCGGAGGCGGCGGAAGACATGGAATCGGGCCCACTCTTCCCGGGAGGCCTGGCGGGGGTCGAAGGGGACGAGGGAGACGTCCAATGGGCGAACGCAAGGCTTGCTTGGGCAAAGACCTTTCCTCGCCCATCAGAAACGGAGCGTACACGCAGTCGGAGGTCTTAATGGGTTAGGCACAATCCGTGTAACACATGCAACCGGAGGGGACGAAAAAGCCGACGATCTCCCTCCGCCTTCCTGCCGAACTGCTCTGCGAGGTCGATGCCCTCGTCCAGCGGGCCCCCATGCGGTCCCGGACGGAGCTGATCCAGCGGGCCGTGGAAGCTTTCCTCGAGGAGGTGAAGGAGGCCAAGGTCGTCATGGTCCGGATGTATACGGAGGCCGAGGCCGAAGCCACTATCCTTGGGTACCTGGAGGACCACCCCGGAACCTACGTGTCGGATCTCGCCGAGGCCCTCGGCATGAACCTGGACCTGGCGTTCCGGGTCGTGGCCTCCCTCGCGGGGGAGGGAAAGGTCGATGGCTAAGCTCTTCGAGCCCGGAAACAACGTGATGGGGGAGAAGCTCGTGGCTGTCGGGCGAAAGATCGGGCGCGTGTTCGTCCTCGCCGAGAGGGGCGCCCGCCGTGTGCAACGCGTCCTCGTTTGGGGCGAGCCCGCCCGGTGTTATGTCGACAGGCCCGTCCGGCTTACCTAGGGCGAGTCAGGCCCCCCCACCGAGCGGCGAGGGTTTCCTTCCCAACCCGGCCAGAACCTGTTCGACCTTGCCCACGGGATCACCGCGAGGACACCGTCCGATGGGGGCCTCCGCGGGAGAATCCCTCAGGCCAGGGCCTCGGCGGCCGCCAGGAGCTTGGGATACCGCGCTTCGAAGTAATCCCGGGCCGTCCCCAGAACCGTCTCGCGCCACCACGGGACGTGGTCCGCGTACCACTGCACCACCGCGGGCAGGGACGCTTCGAAACGGTGTTCCGGAGCCCATCCCGTCTCGATGCGCAGCCGCGCGCTGTCCACCGCGTGGCTCAGGACGTGTCCCGGACGGTCCTCGACGAAGGAAATGAGATCCTCGGGCTTGTCCAGGGCCGAAAGGACCGCTTCCGCAACCTGCAGGGTCGCTCTCCGCTCGCCGGTCCCGATGTTGAACACCCGCCCCTCCCAACCCTGCCCTTCGAGGAGGAGGAGCAAGGCGCGGCAATGGTCGGCCACGTGAATCCACTCCGCCCGATTTTCCCCCGTCCCGTACACGGGAAGCGGGACGCCTAGCATGCCGCACAAGGTGAAGAGGGGGATTGCCTTCTCCGGGTGCTGCCAGGGCCCGTAGTTGTTCACGCAGCGCGTGATAATCACCGGCAAGCTGAAGGTGGCGTAGTAGGAGTAGGCGAGTCGGTCCGCCCCGGCCTTGCTCGCCGCGTAGGGGGACTTGGGCATGATGGGCGAGTCCTCGTTCCAGTCCTCTCCCTCCGACTCGCCGTACACCTTGTCCGTGGAGATCTGAAGGAATCGACCCACGTCGGCCTCGCGCGCCGCCTCCAAGAGGACGAAGGTCCCGTACATGTCGGTGGTCACGAAGGTGCCGGCCTGGGTAAGGGATCGGTCCACGTGCGTCTCCGCCGCGAAATGCACCACGGCATCGCATCCGTCCATCGCCTTCTTCACCATGCTCGGATCGCAGATGTCACCGTGGTGGAGCGTTACCCTGCCGGCATCGACGAGGCCCTGGATGTTCGCCAGGTTTCCGGCGTAGGTCAGCTTGTCCAGGACGACGATGTCACAGTCGGCCTCTTGGGAGAGAAGGCGCACGAAGTTGGCGCCGATGAAACCCGCTCCGCCGGTAACCAGGAGGCGCTCCATGTGAGGGTGGCAACGGGGGAGGCGTGAATAAGACTTGTTGCCCGAACCGGGACGCTTAGGAAATCTCCAAGACCAATCTCCGCTTCGCCTCAGGACGGAGCAACGCGTCCTCCCCCCCTCGGAGATGGAGGAAACGCGCGAGGTCCGCTGGGATGCTCACCACGAGGGAATTGCCCGACTTCCGAACGGTGACCTTCTTGGCAAGGCCCCAGAGGCCCAACTCCTTAGCTTTCGCCTCGATGGCATCCATCGCCTCGCCGTCGACGAAGGACTCTCCGCATTCGGTGCACACCTCGGCGGGGTACGTGCCGAGGGATACGCCGAACATCTCCTCATCGACCTCCCCCCGAACCAGATCCCCCTTCCCACAGACCGGACATTTCTTCGCCATACTACCACCTGGAAATCACTGTGATGACGCGGATTTCTTCTTCCTGGACGACGTAGACCACCTCGAAGTAGAGGTAGGTCGCCACGATCCTTCCGTCTTGAATTCGCTTCTTTCCCTTCCGGATCGCCTCTTCGACCTCGCGTCTTGAGATGCCCCGGAGGACCATGCGCTCCCGGGCGTGCCGGGAGTAGGTAATCCGAGACACTTGGAGAAATGCTACGTGTAGTACTTATATTCTTCGTAATACATGTAGTCTGTGTGTCGGGGACAGGGGGGATGGGGTCATGCTCATGAGAAGTCGCAGGAATCAGGTCCGAGAATCGTATAAACGGGTCCGCTCATCTAGCGACCGTTGACGCGGGTCCTTGTCCTTGGAGCCAGCGGCCTCCTGGGCCAGTACGTGGTCGGGGAAGCGCTTGCACGAGGCCACGAGGTCTGGGGATCTTACCTCACGACGCCGCCGAAACGCCGCAGTGTCCACCCCGTCCCTACCGACCTCACGGAGTCGTCCTCCCTGGAACGGGCCTTCGCGAAGGCGCGCCCCGACGCGACCATCCTCTGCGCGGCCCTTACGGCCGTCGACCGCTGCGAGGAGCATCCGAAGGAGGCCCGGAGGGTGAACGCCGAGGGCCCCGTACAGGTGGCCCGACTCTGCCGAGAGCGAGACGTGCGCCTCGTCCACATCTCCACGGACTACGTCTTCGATGGGAACGCCGGGCCCTACGATGAGGAGGCAGTCCCGAACCCCCTGAGCCAATACGGGACCTCGAAGCGAGAGGGGGAGGTGAGGGTGCTCGAGACGCTCCCGGAGGCCCTCGTCCTCCGTCTCTGTGCCGTCTACGGATGGAACCGCCTGCGGGAGAAGGCGAACAGCGTGACGTGGATCCTCGGCCGGCTCCGCGCGGGCCGGGAGGTCCCCCTCTTCACGGACCAGCGGGTCTCGCCCACCTACGCCCACGAGGCCGCTTCGGCCATCCTCGACCTCGCCCCGGGTTCGGAATCGGGTTACCTCCACCTCGCCCCGCCCGACTGCGTGACCCGCCTGGAGTTGGGGGCAGCCGTCGCGGATGTCTTCGATCTCCCGGAGGACCTCCTGCGCCCCAGCACGGTAGCGGAGGCCCGTCTCCCCGCGCCGCGGCCCCGCCACTCTTGTCTCATCTCCGCGCGCGCCGGAAAGGTCCTTAAGCGGCCCCCCCGTCCTCTGCGGGAGGCGCTGGCCCACATGAGGGATGCGGAGTGAAGGGCGTCGTCCTCTCCGGCGGCCACGGCACCCGTTTGCGCCCCCTGACCCACACGGGGCCCAAGCAGCTCATCCCCATCGCGAACAAGCCCAACATCCTCTACTGCCTGGAGGACCTGCGGGAGGCGGGCATCACGGACATCGGCGTCATCCTTGGGGACATCATGCCGGAACGGGTGCGGGAGGCCCTGGGGGACGGCACGGAGTGGGGCCTGCGCCTCACCTACATCGAGCAGGGGGCGCCCCGGGGCATCGCCCACGCCATCCAGTGCGCGGAGTCGTTCGTGGGGGAGGAGCCCTTCTGCGTCTACCTGGGGGACAACGTGCTGAAGGGATCCATCCGTCCCATGGTGGAGGCGTTCCTCGCGGGGGGCCACGAGGCGGCCGTCCTCCTGAGCCGGGTCCCCCACCCGGAGCGGTTCGGGGTCGTGGAGGTGGACGCCGACGGACACGTCCTCTCCCTCGTGGAGAAGCCCAAGGAGGCGAAGAGCGACCTGGCCCTGGTG
>JBHIDH010000074.1:0-5237 GCA_046759985.1 Thermoplasmata archaeon | reverse complement strand
CGAGCGCAAGGAGAAGGCCTTCGCGGTCGAGCTGGACTACATCGACCTCTGAGAGCGGTGCTCAGAGGGGGCACGACCCACAATCGCCCCGCCAACCCGAGCATCGGGGGGGAGCCCCGGAGGAGGGCAGAAGGGGGGGTCCGGCCGAGCGGCGGGGAGGAAGTCACTCCTTCCTTTCCTCGACGAGCTCCACCATCTCCCCGCGCCCTCGCAACTTTCGGAGTTCCTGCGCGTCGATGATGGGCACACCACGGAGGCTGATCTTCTCACGCCGGGCCACGAACACAATGGGCTCCTTCTCGACGACCTTGGAGAGGTTGGCCACGACCTTTACCTTCCGCCGGAGGCTGCGCTCCTGCTTCTCCATGCCCGCGAGGAAGAGGATGGCCTCGTCCCTGGCGATGGCGTCGAAGGGGGACCGGTGGGTCAGGAAGACATCGTACCCCAGTTTCGTGAGGAGGCCTCGGATCAGTCCGTGAAAGTCCGTGGCCGGGGACCGCCGCCTCGATTCACCCTCCGGTTCCTCATGAGACCCGAACGGGTCCAGGGGCAGCACGAAGGGTTCGTTCAGAAACTCCTCCAGGCGGGAGGCCGCCTCCACCGTCGCGCTCATGCCCGCCAGGTACATCTGGATCGTGCGGCGCGAGACGTGAGCCACCTCGGCCATCTGTCCAAGGGAAATGCCTATCTCCTCCCGGACACGCCGGAGGGCGTCGGAGTCGAGACGAACGTAGAGCCCGCCCGGCGCGGAGAAGATGAAGGGGGGCACGCCCTCCTCGAGGAACTCCTGGAGTGTCTTCGGGGAGGCGATGGGGATGCCAAACCGGGAGTAGACCACGCCCTCCTCGAGGCCCCTGCTGCTGCTCTTCACGCCCACGAGGAGGGTGGCGGCGTCCAGGCCATAGGCGATGGCCTTGAGCTCCCGGGCGGCGTCTCGGCCCAAGGCGTCCACGTTCAGGAGGACCTTGATGAGGAGGAGAATCTCGTCCCGGCGGGCGGCGAGGTCAAAGCTCAGGCCGCGGCTCCAATGCTGCTCGCTGACGTAGAAGCCCGTGTGCGCGAGAAGGTCTCGCACCTGGGTCAGGAGCTGGCCCCGGTCCACAGTTGACTATAAATAACCTTCTATATAAACAGCGGTGCCTCGCTATCGAGCGGGTCCCCCCGCGTCATCGCCGGCGCCACCGGGCTCTCCGCGGACGGCCTTATACCCTCCGGCTGCCTTCCCTCCCAAGCATGCCGGGACGGCTAGTGGAAGGGAAGGTTCTCCTGACCGATGAGGCGGATGGGAGCCGCCTGTACAACCGCGGCTACTTCGGCAATCCGCTTCCCGGCGGGGGCCTGGAGCTCGACCTCGTCGAGGCGGTCTACCTCAGTGAGACGGGGAAGCTGGACGTCACGCGGGGCGGGCGGAAGATAGGGATCAAGAGCCTCTTCCGCCAGGGGGACGCCGTCCTCCCGAACTTCGAGATTCGGTACCTCGTTTATCGGGATCTTCGACAGCGGGGGTACGTCGTCAAGGCCGGGGTGCCCCCCTTGGACTTTCGCGTGTTCCCTCGAGGGGCGGGACCGGACAAGGCCCCCACGCGGTATTGGGTCCTCGCCCTCTCGGAACGCAGCCTCTTCGACCTCGGGGACCTGGAGGCCCATCTGGTCCGGGTAGCCCGGGTCCGCAAGGAGCTCCTCCTCGCCCTGGTGGACGAGGAGAGCGATATCACCTACTACCGCGTCTCCAAGGCATCCCCCCGGGGCGGACTCCAGGACGACCTGACGGGGGTCACGGCCGAGGCCCTGTTCCTGAACGACCGGTCCCTCGTCGCAGACCCCGATGGTGCCCGCACGCTGTACGAGAAGGGGTTCTACGGGAAGATGCTGGGAACGCGCCTCCAACTCTCCCTCCTGGAAACCCTCTACCTGGCCCAGCGAGGGGCCCTCGTCGTCCGCCGAGCCCAGACGGGACGGAAGATCGGGCTCGCCACGCTGCAGCGGGAGGCCGTCCGCATCCAGCCCGATTTCCGGCTGCGGCTCCGTGTCTACGAGGACCTGAAAGAGCGGGGCATCCTGGTCAAGACCGGCTTCAAGTACGGCGCCCACTTCCGCGGGTACGAGGGGGACCCGGACGGCAACCACGCCAAGTACCTGATCCACGCCCTGGCGGAGGACTTCACGGGGACCTGGCCGGAGGTGAGCCGGGCGGTGCGTCTGGCCCACGGGGTGCGGAAGGAGATTCTCCTCGGCCGAACGGGGAAGGAGGTCGTGTACCTCCGCCTCCAGCGGGTCCGGCCGTGAGGGTTATCTCACCCCCGGCCATCGCCCTTTCATGGCCCCTACCCGCGGACCGCGCGCCGGCACCTTCTCCCTCGTCGCCCGGGATCCCGAGACGGAGGATCTGGGCGTCGCCACCCAGTCCCGGTTTATCGCCGTTGGCGCCGTCGTCCCCTGGGCGCGGGCGGAGGTCGGTGCCGTGGCCACCCAGGCACAGGCCAACGTCTCCTTCGGGCCCGAGGGGCTGGCGCACATGGCGGACGGCATGGCCCCCGCCGACGTCCTTGCCCGCCTGGTCCAGCAGGACCCCCAGGCCCCGGTGCGGCAGGTGGGCCTGGTGAACGCCCAGGGACGCGCGGCGGCCTACACGGGGAAGGAGTGCCTCGAGTGGGCCGGACACGTGGTGGGGAGGGGATTCTGCGCCTTGGGGAACATCCTGGCGTCCAAGGACGTGGTTCACGACATGGCGCGGGCCTACGAGGAGGCGGAGGATGCCCTGCCGGAGCGCCTCCTGGCGGCCCTACAGGCGGGGCAGGCGGCCGGGGGCGACCGCCGCGGGCAACAGTCCGCCGCCCTCCTCGTCGTGCGGGCGGGGGGAAGCTACGGCGGCTTCACGGACCGCTACATCGACGTGCGGGTGGACGACCACCCGGCACCCATCGAGGAGCTACGGCGCATCTTCCATGTCTACGACCTCACGCTCCTCAAGCGGGAGGACCCCACCGACGTCATCCGGTTGGAGGGCGCGGTGGCGGAGGATGTCAAGGCACGCCTGGCCAGGGCCGGCTTCTACCAGGGGCGCGTCGACCGCCGCTGGGACCGGGCAAGCCAGGAGGCCCTCCATCGCTTCTTCCACGTTCACAACTTTGAGAACAGGTGGCGGGACGACCGGCTCCTCTGGCGGTCCGTTTATCGGTACATGAAAGCGGAGTTGCCCCGTGCCTAGGGGGCCTGGTACACCACGCGCCCGTCGAGAATTGTGGCGTACACGGGAATGTCCTGGATCGCCGTAGGGCGCTCGCGGGGATCCTTCTCCAGGACCACGAGGTCCCCCAGCTTCCCCGGATCGAGGGACCCCTTGCGGTCCTCCTCCCCGCTGGCGTAGGCCGAGCCCCGGGTGTAGGCGCGCAGGGCCTCCTCTACGGACAGCCGCTGGTCCGCGAAGGGGGCATTGACGGCCCAGTGAATCCCGTACAGGGGGGAGAGGGGCATGTTGTCCGACCCGAAGGCCAGCGGGATGCCCTCCTCCAGGATGCGTCGAAAGGGGTTGTTCCGCCTCAGTCGGTCGGGACCGAGTCGATCCTCATACAGGCCCCCGGGGCGGCTCCACTGGCCGACGAAGTTGGGCTGCATGGAGGCCACGAGGCCCAGCCGTCGGGCCTCCTTCAGATCCTCCCCCTTAGGCAGTTCGAGGTGCTCAATGCGATGGCGGAATCCCTCCCCTCCCTCACGGGCGAGGTGACGGACGGCCGCCTGGATCCCGCGATCTCCGATCGCGTGCAGGGCGAGCTGGAACCCGCCGCCCGTCGCATCCCGGACGAGGGACGCGGCCTCCTCTTCGGAGTAGATCAGCATGCCGCGGTTCCCCGCCTCGTCCGCGAAGTCCTCCAGCAAAGCGGCGGTCCTGGCGCCAAGGGAGCCGTCGAAAAAGGCCTTCAGGGGCCCCAGTCGGAGGACCCCGTCGCCGACGCCCGTCCCGAGGCCCGCTGTGAGGAGCGCGGGAAGGCCCTCCGCCCGGGGCATGAGGTTTACCCGCAGGACGAGATCTCCCGCCCTTCGGAGCGCCCGGTACGCGAGCACGCCGTGGGGACTCACGGTCTCCGACACGGAGGTGATGCCGAGGCGGTGGGCCTCCTGGATGATCGCCTTCAGCCCTTCCTGGATCGGGGCGGCATCGGGTCGTGTCTTCTCGCGAAGGACCTCCATGGCTCCCTCCTTCAGCACCCCCGTGGGCTCCCCCGAGGCATCTCGCTCCACGCCCTCCACGCCTTCCAGGGCAAGACGCCCGAGGCCCTCCGAGTTGACCACGGCCATGTGGGTATCGATGCGGGAGAGGGCCACGGGACGGTCCGGGGCCGCCTCGTCCAGATCCGTCCTGACGGGATACCGGCGGACCGGCCATCTGCTCTCGTCCCAGTTGTGTCCCAGGAGCCACTGGCTGCGGGGCAACCCGCGGACTCGCTCGGCCACACGTGCCTTCAGATCGTCCAGGGATCCCGCCGATCCCAGGTCCAGCGAGGAGAGCCGGGCCCCGTACGTGGCGAGGTGGGTGTGGCAATCGTTGAAACCGGGTAGAACCAGCCGGCCCCCCACGTCCAGGATGTGCGTATCGGGGCCTTCAAACCCGCGGGCCTCCGCCCGCTTGCCCACCGCCAGGATCCGGCCGCCCCCCAGGGCGACGGCTTCGGCCTCCGGGACCTCCTCCGACAGGGTGAGGACCCGGCCTCCCACGAGGATGAGATCGGCCCTCAGCCTCATGGCGCCACCTTTTCCAGTCGTCGCACCGCCTCCCGAAGCGTCTCGATCTTCTTGGGGAAGGCGAAGCGGACGAAGGAACGCCCCTGGGCGGGGTCGGCGTAGAAGCTGCTGCCCGGGACCACCGCCACGCCCACCTCCTCGATCAGGAAACGACTGAAGGCCACGTCGTCCTTGTCGGTCAACGGGCGGATGTCCGCCATGATGTAATAGGCGCCCTCCGGCCGGGCACACGCGAACCCGATGGCGGTGAGCGCCCGGTAAAGGACCTCCCGCCGCGCCGCGTACTCCTCTCGCAGCGCCTCGAAGTAGGGGTCGCCCATCCGCAAGGCAGAGGCCCCCGCGATCTGGAGAGGATGGGGGGCCCCGACCGTGAGGAAGTCATGGGTCCGCTTCATGGCCTCCGTGAGGGTCCGGGGGGAGATGGCGTATCCCAGGCGCCAGCCCGTGACGCTGAAGGTCTTGGAGAGGCCGCTGATGGTGACCGTGCGCTCCCACAT
>JBHIDH010000073.1:0-5277 GCA_046759985.1 Thermoplasmata archaeon | reverse complement strand
GGAGGAAGGGACCGTGCCACCCGCCCAGAAAGAGGAGGGCAACCAGGGCCGCCGCCACGAAGGTACGAAGCCACTTGAACCCGTAGATTATCCCGAAGCGCATCCCTCCGTACTCCACGAGCCAGCCGTGGACGATCTCCTCCTCCGCCTCCGGGAAGTCGAAGGGGACACGCTCCATCTCGGCGATCATGGCGAGGAGGAATATCAGGAAGCCCAGGAACTGGGGGATGATGTACCAGTTGGCGATCCCGAGGCCCGCCAGGGCGCCGAACATGGAGGGCTGGGCCTGCTCGTTGACGATCTCGATGGGGTTCAGGCTCCCGGCCAGAACGACGACGGCGATGACGGCGAGAATCATGGGGATCTCGTACGACATCATCATCGCGGCCCCTCGCATGCCGCCGATCATGGCGTACTTGTTGTTCTGGGACCATCCGGCCAGCAGGATGGCCATAGGGGTCAGCGAAAAGGCCGCCAGGATGAGGAGGAGGCCCGCCGGGAGGTTGGCGATCACGAATCCCTCGCTGAAGGGCAGGGCCACCAGGACGAGGATGGTGCTGCTGATGAGCAAGGCCGGGGCGACGTGGAACATCCAGGGATCCGAGGCCTTCGGGGTGATGTTCTCCTTCTGGAGGAGCTTCAGCGCGTCGGCGATCTGCTGGAGATACCCCGTCCCGCCGATGTAGCGGTCCCGCTTCAGCGTGATCATGGGGCCCCGCCGATCCTGGAGCCGGGCCACGATCTTCCGCTCGAGCCAGATGAAGGTGAGGAGGTGCAGCATCGCCGCCCAGGCGATCATGATGGTGATGGCGATGAGCCAGGTGATGAACGTGAGGACGGGCGCCGACTGCAAGAAGTCCGCGAGGGGGTTGAAGAACCCGAGGAGGGGGAGGGAACCGAGGGCCCGCAGGACGAGGTTCAAGATGGTGATGAGGAAGACCGCGAGGACGTTGCTCCCGCCAAAAAGGTCCACGAGGTGTCCGCTCACTTGTCGATCTCCCTTACGCGGAAGGATGGCCTGGCTTGATGAACCGATGAGGAAAATCGCCTCGACCCAGGCCTCATCCGCCCCCCGACTTGGCTGGTCGGTCTTAAAGATTCTCTATTGCGCTCAACCTTGCGGGAAATACGAACCTGGATTTCTCAACTGAGCGTTCCTCCTTGCGCCTGACACTTTCGAAGGTCTCCCCCATCCCGTTCCTAGTTCCAGCGCATAGGGACCACTACACGCGGCCTCACGAGAAGCCTTGCACTCACCTTGAATCTCGACTCTGGTCGCGCTCAGAGGCAGGTTCGCCAACCTTTCCCCTATCTCAAGATTCCCTACGCGGCCTCTGACAGACTGTAGACCTTCCATCCCAGCAGGAGGGCGAACACGAAAATCGCAATGATGGCCACGGGGAACAAGTTGAAAAAGATGAAGAGGATGATGATGATCCCCAGGACGGCGCTCAGCCACGCCAGGCCGTCTGAGAAGTCCTGACTCCCCCTCATGGCGAGGCCGAAGGCGGCGAAGGCGAGGCCGAAGAAGAGGAATGCGGCGATGTTGCCCGCGTCTAAGAGACTAAAGACCGCGGCGTAGGTGGCGACCACGACCGGCCTGTCCGAAGCGGCCGCGTCTGCGTAGAGTACGGAGAACGTGTTGGTGGCGAGCATAAAGCCCGTGAGAGCAACGATGCCCATAACGGCCGCTAGCACGCCAGTTCCGAGCCCTATGCGGGCAAATACCCGGCTCGGTTCCCGTAGGCTCCAGTAGAGGGCGGCCAAGAAGGCTAGGAACAGAAGGAGACTGATTAGGAAGAGGTCGGTAGCGACCGTGAGGAGGGTTCTGTCTTCGGGGAATGTCGCGAGGGCCTGCTCGGGATCCGGAGGGGGGAATGCGAGGAAGAATGTGATGAAACCAACAATCAGAATGACTCCAGCCAGGATTCCGGCCAATCCCCCGACTCGCAGAACGCTCTTATCCATCTCCCCCATTGACTCCCCGGCCGCCGGATAGGCAGGCCGGGCGCCCGAGACGTCACCATGCCGTCCGTGCGAAGTGCTTGATTCTGAAACCCCCCAGTTCCCTTAACAAGGTTTCCGCCCTTCGTGCTGTAATGTCGCAGAGTCCGACAAATAGGTCACGTTCAGGAGAAACCTCCAGGCTCTTATCATCGTCCCTTGATGTACCAGTGAAGCCGAGACTAGGATGCCGCTGGGGAGCATGACCATCCGCCCGACATCCGGAAGAAACATGTGCCCCGGAAGCGTGACGGTGAGCAAGAGCGCGGTGATCCCCAAGATGGCCACGCGTTGAGCGTGCACGTTACCTCGTCTTGGTCAGCTTTGAGTCCTCGGGTCAAAGGAGGCAGACGCCTCCCATCACGCAAACTCCTTAGTCCCATGTACAGCGTCACACCACTTGGGCTAATCCTTGCGCGGCCGCATCCTCGTGTTCAACCCATCACCCAACCTTCTCGACATCCACCATCCAGGTGCCCCCCTCATAGGGGATGGCAGAAGCCCCCGACCCGTAGTAGATGGTGAAGTAGGGCCGAGGGGAGGCGTAGGGAGCATCGGGGCGCACCTCAAACTGGAAGTCGGACACGCCCCCTTGGAAGTCGGCCGTGCCTCCGCTGTCAAATTCGAAGACCACTTGAAGGGTCTGAGGAACGGCCCGTAGAGCCTGGCCAAGGAAGAGACCAACCCTTTCGGTCCCTTGTGCCGGACGGGCCACGACGTAGTGGGCACTTCCGAGCGTACGATTCTGATCTCTGACGCTTAGGGTCATCCCCAGGGTGGAGTTGGGGGGCGTACCATCAAAGTCAACAGTGATCTGAAGTAGCCACAAGACCTCGCCGGGGTCTGAGGGAGGGGGTGGCAGCAGGGTAGGGCCCAGAGCAATCCCCCCAAGGAATCCCCCAACAGCCAACGCCAGTGCGATAGCGACGAATTTTATGGTGACCGACGCCCTACGTGGATCTCGATCTGGAACAGACACCGGTGCCTAATCGACTTTTGCAGTAAATAATTTCTCTTCTTGCCATAACAAGCGGAGTCCCACTGCGCGCAGCCGGTTCATGGGCTCCGCGCTTAACATCTGGTGAAGGGCCGGCCAGTAGCCCCGGACGATTCCTCAGTCCTTGTCGAGTTCCAGGTCCAAGGTCGGGGACGCCCCGTTGTTTGTGTGTGCGAACGGGGGGGCCGTACACTGTGCCGCGGATTTCGCGGTCCGGCGCGAACGCGTGAATCCCAAGCGGGCGGGCGCCTCACTGCGAGATTCCACCAGTCTCCTTTCCGAACGCGGTTCCGCACGAGTTACAGAAACTCGCCTCGAGAGGGTTTTGGCGGCCGCAGTTCCCCCAGGACTTGCCCCCGACTTGCAGGGAAGGTTCTGGTTGCGTGATGGCCGGTTGGGTGACAGCAACCGGGGGGTCTGGTGAGAGCCGCTACTTCGAGATCGCTGTGCGCCAAGGTATCGATTACTTGTCTATCTCCCCCACGCAGACGTCGATGCTACCCGTGATGCTCACGACGTCGGCGATGCGGTGGCCCCGAAGCATCATGGGCAGGGCGGACAGGGTGACGAAGATGGGTGAGCGAATCTTCACCCGGTACGGCCGATCGCTCCCGTCCCCGATGACGTAGATTAACGCTTCCCCGCGAGGGTCCTCCGTGCGGGCGTAACCCTCCCCCTCGGCCCGCTTGGGCGTCTTGATCCGGTACGGTCCCTCGGGCAACTTCTCCAGGGCCTGCTCGATGATCCGCATGCTCTCGAAGAACTCCCCGAGCCGGACCTTGTACCGGGCATACGTGTCCCCCTCCTCGTAGACCACCGGCTCGAAGTCCAGCTCGTCGTACACGTCGTAGGGGTCCAGCTCCCGCAGGTCCACCCGGGCCCCCGATCCCCGGAGGTTGGGCCCCGTGACTCCGTAGTTGATGGCGTCCTCCTTCTTGAGAACGCCCACGCCTTGGGTCCGCATGAGGAAGGTCGGACTGTCCTCTAGGAACTTCTGGTAGTCCTTGTATTGCCGGCGGAGGTAGCGGAAGACCCGGTGGACCTCGTCCTCGAAGCCGGGGGGGATGTCGTTGTGCACCCCTCCGGGCCGGGGATAGTTCTGGTTCATCCGCTGCCCCGTCATGAGCTGAAGGAGATCCAGCACGAGCTCCCGCTCCCGGAGGCTGTAGAGGAAGCCCGTCAACAGGCCGAGGTCCGCCAGGAAGGCGGCGAGCCACATCCCGTGGGAGGCCATCCGCTGGAGTTCGCACCCGATGACGTTCAGGTATTTTCCCCGGGGAGGCGGCTCGATGTCCATCAGGTTCTCCACCGCCTTGCAGTAGACGTGGGCCCAGGTCAGGGACGACACGTAGCAGAGGCGGTCCATGAGGACGATGGGCTTGAGGTAGTCCCGGACCTCGCAGATCTTCTCGACACCCCGGTGAAGGTACCCCATCTCCGGGTCCGCGTCGACGATGGTGTCGCCGTCCACCTTGATCCGCAGGTTCCAGAGGCCGTGGGTCATGGGGTGCTGCGGCCCCATGTTCATCCAGACCTGCTCGGCCAACTCACTCCCCCTGGTAGTCCTTCCGGAGGGGATGGAAGGCGAAGTCAAGCGGTAGCAGGATCCGACGCAGGTCCGGATGGTCGCGGAAACGGATTCCCATCAGATCGTAGGCCTCCCGCTCGTGGTAGAGGGCCCCCTTCCAGATGTCCGAGACCGTGTCCACCTCGGGGTCCTCGCTGGGGATCCGCACGTCCAGCTGGAGCATGCAGCTGTTCTGGTACGATACAAGATGGTAGACGTTTTCGAGGTGGGTCACCCAATCGACAGCGGAGATGCAGGTGATGTGCTCGAATCCTTCCTCATCCCGGAGGTAGGTACAGATCTCCCGCAGGGTCTCCCGGCTGGCCGCCGCCTTCACGCGACGCGGCTGGACGACCTGGACCCCTTCGACCCCCTCCGGGAACCGCTTCGGCAGTCTCTGGGCCAGTTGCTCGTCGAAGGACACGTCCGTCGCCCGCCTCGACCCTCAATCCCCCAGGTACCGCGGAGAGGCGTTCGGTCCTCCCCGGCTCAAACGGCGTACACCTCCTCCTTCTTCAAGGAGTAGAGGGTCGCCGCCGTCATGATGAGGATAAAGATGGCCATCATCGCCATGGCGAGGGGCTCCACCGTGAGGAACTGCCGGTAAATCAGGGCGAAGAGGATGATGAAAATGGCCGCAACGTCAAAGACGATGAACATGATGGCGAAGAGGTAGTACTGGAAGTTGAACTGGATGTTGGCCTCGCCC
>JBHIDH010000072.1:0-5292 GCA_046759985.1 Thermoplasmata archaeon | reverse complement strand
GACATCTTCCTGTACAAGGTGGAGAACTACCGGACGATGATGCCCAACGCCGACGCCATCAAGGAGATCTTCCAGGCGGCCATGGACGTGAAGGGGATCGAGACGGGCAATCCCACCCACGGGACGCTGGCCTCCGTGGCCGCGGACCCGGATCTGATAACGGATCTCAGCACGATTCTCAACGGGAACGGGAACCGCAAGAGCTGGGTCGGCATCCAGTCCGGCCTGGAGACGGGGAGCGTCTCCTTGGTGGAGAAGATCATGCCCCGCAAGCTCCTCCCCTACCAGCCCTCAGAATGGCCTGAGGTGGTCCGGGAGTCCATCAAGATCTTGAACGAAAACCAGTGGTTCCCCGCCCTTACGGCCATCATCGGGCTGCCGGGGGAGACGGCGGACGACGCGTACGACACGTGTGTCCTGCTGGACGAGATGGAGAAGGTCATGGACCAACCCCACTTCATCGTCGCCCCCCTCTCCTTCGTGCCCATCGGCGTCCTCCGCGGGGAAGAGTTCTACCGGGTGGACGAGATGATGGACGAGGCCCGATTCAACGTCGTCTTCCGCTGCTGGAGGCACATTCTCAGCGAGATCGACGAGACCCTCTGGGGTCTCTCGAGCATGCCGCTCCTCGTCAAGACGCTGATCAACACCATCGGTCGCATCGGGGGCCGGCACGTCCTCCGGATCATGGAACGGTTCGCCGACCGGCGTGGCTTCAAGATTTGGCCGGCCCTGGCGTAGTTCGGGCCGGGGGGCCCTGCTGGCCGCGAAAGGCACGCTGCCTGTAGCGAAAAGGCCTTCCTCGCGACACGGGACTCCGGGTCACCGTGCCTCGGAGCCTGTTTCCCTACGACACCCCTCGGAAGGGCCAGGCCGCGTTCCTGCAGGACGCGCGGGATTGGCTGGGCGAGGGGGGCCTCCTCCTGGCCCAGGCGCCCACGGGGCTGGGGAAGACGGCCGTCGCGCTGGCGGCAAGTCTCGAGATCGGGAGGGAAGCGGGGAAGAAGGTCTTCTTCACCACCGCGCGACGGAGTCAGCACCGCATCGCCATCGAGACCGCCCGTCTCATCGGACGCGTCCGGTCCCCCGTCCCTACCGTGGACCTCATCGCCCGAGAGGCGATGTGCGCCGACCACGAGGACCGCCACGGGGAGGACGCCGCCGTTGGCCCCCTGGCCCGGTCCCTCCTCCGCAGGCCCTACCATGCCCAGGACGCCGTCCGCCTCGCCCTCCGCTTTCGCGCCTGCCCCTACCGGGCGGCCCTTCGGGCCGTGAGGCAGGCCGACCTGATCGTGTGTGACTACAACCACCTCTTCGATCCGGCCTCGGACGCGATCCTACGGTCCGCCGGCATGCATCGGGGCGACGTCCTCTGCGTCGTGGACGAGGCGCACAACCTGCCCTCCCGGGCCCGGGAAGCCCTCTCCCGCCGCATGACGGCCCGGGGGCTCGCCCGCTTGGCCGTGGGTACGAAGTCCCCCAGGGCGGCCGCCCGCCTTGCCGCCGTGGCGCGGCTTCTCGCGGCCGAGGCCCGGTTCGTGGGCGGCGAGTCCCGGGTGCCGGCGGGGTTCCTCGATCCGCTCCTTCGCCGGAGTTCGGTGCTCTCCCGGGGGCGACGGCCCCGCGCCCGGCTGGCCCGCGCGCTCGAGCGCCTGGCGCCCTTCCTCGACCGAAAGGGGGAGTTACTGGCCCGGGAGGCCGTGGACCTTCTCCGTCGCTGGGAGGAACCGCACGCTCTCCGGCTTCTCTCCCCCCAGAGCGGTGGCTCGCTCCTCCTGTCGGCCCTGGATCCCGAGCCTGCCACGGGGGAGGTGTTCCGACGTGTGCACGCGGGCCTCCTGATGAGCGGAACCCTGCACCCGGGAGAGATGTACGTCGACCTCCTGGGTCTCGACCCGGCCCGGACACGGTCCCGTTCCTACCCGCCTGATTTCCCCCCGGGGAACCGGCTCCTCCTCGTCGCCCGTGGACTCTCCCTGGCCTACCGAAGACGGCCCGAGGCGTTCCGGCCTTGTGCCCGAGAGATTGCCCGCCTCTGCGGCGTCATCCCGGGCAACGTGGCGGCCTTCTTTCCCTCCTACGAGGTCGGTCGCCGCGTCGGGGAGGCCCTGGGGTCCTTCCTCCTGGAGAAGCGGATGCTCTGGGAGCACCGTGGACAGTCCAAGGCCGTGAAGGAGGGCCTCCTCCAGATGCTCCAGGCAGGCCGGGAGGGAGGCGGTTGCCTGCTCATGGCGGTCCAGGGCGGCTCCCTCTCCGAGGGGATCGACTACCCCGGGAACCTGCTGAGCGGGGTCATCGTCGCCGGTCTGGCCATCAGCCCGCCTCACATGCGCGTGGAGGCGCTGCGATCCTTCTACGCTGGCCGATTCGGCCGTCGGCGGGCCTACGAGTACGCCTACCTCTACCCGGCCCTCAACCGGGCGGTCCAGTGCGCCGGGCGATGCATCCGGGGGGAGGAGGACGTGGCGGCGGTGGTCCTCCTCGACGACCGCATCCTGCGCCCTTTCGTGCGCTCCCGTCTCCCTTCCGGCTTTCGGCCCCGCCCGACCCGCGATGCCGCGGCCGCGGTGAGAACGTTTTTCTACGGGGGCCAGCATGAAACGGCCCGTGCTCCTTCGCCGCGGGGCCGAGGCCCTCATCATCCAAATGGAGTGGCGGGGGCGACCGGCGGTGGAGAAGCGTCGCGTCCCGAAGGCGTACCGCCACCCCGCCCTTGACGAGGAGCTGCGCCGGGCTCGGCTGCGGACGGAGGCCCGACTCTTCGGGGAGGCCCGACGACTGGGGGTTCCCGTGCCCATCCTCTACGACGTCGACACCGTGGAGAACCGGCTGGTCATGGAGTACGTCGCGGGCCCCCTCCTGAAGGAGGCGCTCGAGGGGGGGAGGGAAGAGACGGCTGCGCTGTGCCGCCGCATGGGTCGGGTGATCGGCCGCCTCCACGCCGGCGACCTGATTCACGGCGACCTGACCACATCCAACATGATCCTCCGGGACGGCCGAATCGTCCTCGTGGACTTTGGGATGGGGGAGCGAAGCGCCGAGCTGGAGGCCAAGGGCGTGGATTTTCACCTCTTCCAAGAGGCCCTCCGGAGTGCCCACTCCGAGGGCCCGGACTTCCTGCCCTGGGTGATGGAAGGGTACCGAGAAACGTGCCCGACCGCCGACGAGGTGGTCGCGAAGGCGAAGGAGATCGAGAGGCGGGGGCGATACCAACGCGGTTCGTAACCTCTAACGAGGCGAAGTTCCAGGAGGTCTCGTTGCTGCTAAAGGAGAGGGGGGTCCCGCTCGGCCTCGTGCAGGCGGAGTACCCCGAGGTGCAGGCCGACCGTCTCGAGGACGTCGTACGCGCCGCCTTGGATTGGCTCGCTCCCCGCCACGGGGACGGGCTCGTGGTGGACGATTCCGGCCTCTTCGTCCGAAGCCTCGGGGGCTTTCCGGGCGTCTACTCCTCCTACGTCTTCCGGACCCTGGGTTGCGACGGCCTCCTTGCCCTGCTGGACGGGGTCCGGGATCGAGGGGCCACCTTCGCCACGGTTCTCGGCCTCCGCGAGGGGGGTGAGAATCGCCTGTTCCCGGGGCGGTGCCGCGGGACCATCACCGAGGGGCGCCGGGGGCGGGCGGGGTTCGGCTTCGACCCCATCTTCGTCCCCGTAGGGTCGTCGCGCACCTTCGCCGAGATGACCTGGGCGGAGAAGAACGCGATGTCCCATCGCGGGCGGGCCGCCGACGCGTTGGCCGCACACCTCACCCGGAGGGAGGAGGCGCGTTGACGGGAAGCCGGATCCTGGTAACGGGGGGAGCCGGCTACGTGGGTAGTCACCTGACCGAGGCCCTCCTGGAACAAGGCCACGCCGTGCGGGTGGTGGACAACCTATCCACGGGCCGGCGCGCCTTCCTCTCTCCCTGTGAGGGCCGGGAGGGCTTCGAGTTCGTGGAGGGGGACCTCCTGCAGGGCCCCGTCGAGGACTACCTCGATGGCTGCGATGGGGTGTTCCACCTGGCGGCCAGCCAGGACGTTCGGCGGGCCCTGGAGGACACTAGGATGGACGTCGACCAGAACATCCGAGTGACCCACCGCCTCCTTGAGGGGATGCGTCGGGCGGACACCCCCCGCCTCGGCTTCGCCTCGACCTCCACGATCTACGGGGAGGTCCGGACGCTTCCCACCCCCGAGGACTACGGCCCCCTCGCTCCCATCTCCCTCTACGGCGCCTCCAAGCTCTCGGGCGAGGCCCTCATCTCCGCCTACAGCCACACCTTCGGCCTCGACGCGGTGGTCTACCGCTTCGCGAACGTCGTGGGGGGACGAGCCACGCACGGGGTGGTCTACGACCTGGTGGCGAAGCTCCGGCGGGATCGCGAAGCGCTTGAGATTCTCGGGCGGCGGCCCGGAACGAGGAAGTCGTACGTGTACGTGGGCGATTGCGTGGCAGGGGTGCTGGCGGGTTGGGAGGCCGGGAAGGGGGGGTTCGAGGTGTACAACGTCGGGAGCGAGGACCAGATTAGTGTCGAAGAGGTGGCCGACGTGGTGTGCCGGGCGATGGGGCTCAAGGGCGTGCGTTACCGCTGGACGGGTGGCGTCGACGCAGGGCGCGGTTGGCGGGGGGATGTGCGGGACATGTGGCTGGACATCGCGAAGCTGAAGGACGTGGGATGGCGACCCAAATTCAGCAGCGAAGAGGCGGTCCGGCGGGCCGTTCAAGACCTAACCACGCCTGGCGAGTCAGCGCCAGGCGACGCAATATGAACCTCTGGCAGTGTCCCTATTGCGGACGGGAGTTCGCCCGCAGAGGTCAGAGCCACTCCTGCGTCTCGGTCTCCGTGGAGGATCACTTCCGCGGGAAGCCAGAGAGACTGCGTGGGGTCTTCCGCCGGATGTTGGAGGCCCTTGAAGAGGGGGGGACCGCACGGGTCGATGCCGTGAAGTCGGCCATAAACCTGGCTGATCGGTTCCACTTTGCCATGGTCTACGTCCAGAGAGACGGCCTGAAGGTGGAGTTTGGTCTAGGCCGCGAACTTGAGGGACCGCGAATACTGCGCACACAGCGGCTTGCCCCAAACCTGGTCCTCCATTTCGTGAAGGTCTCGCAGGAAGAGGAGGTCGACGACCAGCTCCTGGGATGGTTGAAGGAGGCCCAAGCAGCGGAAGCGGGCCCCCTCAGTTCACGAAGGGGTTCGAGGAACGGTTAAGTCGGGACTGAGGCTTGGGACCTGCATGGGGCTGTAGGGTAGCTTGGCCGATCCTTCGGGCTTTGGGAGTCCGTGACCCCGGTTCAAATCCGGGCAGCCCCA
>JBHIDH010000071.1:0-5514 GCA_046759985.1 Thermoplasmata archaeon | reverse complement strand
CCTTGGCGGGCGGAAGGTGATGGGGCTGCCCGGATTTGAACCGGGGTCACGGACTGCTCGCCAGCCAGATACCCCTTCCAGTGTGGTCTGCACGCAGATCGAGTAAAAGGTTTGCGCCGCGATACATTGCTGGGAACCACCGCTCAGTCCGTCGGCAACGGGCACCCCCGAAATCGCCGCAACTTGGAGGTCGAGTCCGGCCCACCTCAACTGGGCCCCAGTCTATCCGCCACGATCCTCTTCGCGAGGGCCTTTGCCCTCCCGATGAGGTGGCTCGTGGAAATGCCGCTGCAGCCCGTCCCCTCGATGTACAACCCAGGGACCGCCTTCTCCAGTTCCCCTAGGGCGGAGATCACCGACCTGTGGCCCAGCTCGAACTGCGGGATGCCTCGTCCGTGTCGCACCACGTGCGTGAACTCCGGCTCGCCCTGCACGCCCAAGAGCGCCCGCAGATCCCCTTGGCAGCCCTCGATGAGTTCAGCGTCGCTCAGTCTCGCCCGCCCGGGGTGGCGAATCCCGCCCACGAGGCATCGATACAGAATTCTTCCCTCGGGCGCATGAGCGGGAAAGAGGCTCGAGGTGTACAGGACACCCAAGACGAACCGGCCCTCTCTCTCGGGGGAGAGAACGCCGTACCCCTGGGACCGCTCATCGGCGACGGAGGCGTCATAGCCGAGGCCGACCACCGCCACCGGGGCCTCTCGAACCTTTGGCATGGTGACCCGCGGCCCATCCACGAGGTGGGCCATGGACGGCCCCCCCGCGAGGACGACGACGTCGGCAGCCTCCGAACCGTCATCCGTGGTCGCCAGGACCTGGCCGTTGGCCTCTTGGACTCTCCCGACCCGGGCGCGAAAGCGGATGTCCACGCCGTCCGCCAGAGCCCGCACGAGGGTCTCCATTCCCCCTTCCAGCGTGAGGAGAGGGAGGCTTTGGGCCCCCGCACCCCGCTGTTTCATCATCCCCTTGATGACCGAACCATAGGAGTTCTCGAGCCACCGCAGCTGAGGGAAGGCGGCGTCCAGGCTCAGTTCTTGAGGATCCCCGGCGAACACCCCGGTCACCACTGCGTCCAGCAGAGGGCCGACCGCGGGACCGAATCGCCGCCTGCCGAACTGGGCGACGGACTCCTCCCCGTTCCCGGGACCGACCAGGACCTCCATGGCCGCCCGGAGCTTCGCCGCAGGGGACAGGAGGCGTGTCCCTAGGGCGCCCCTGGGGTCCAGCGGCAGGGGGGTGACCACCCCGCGATGCACGACGTACCGGGTCCTCGCCTCTGGAGCGGCCTCCACGATCTTTTCCCTCAGGCCGAGGTCCGAGAGCAGGTCCAGGGTCTCCGTAGAGGAGCCCTGGATGGCCTCCGGGCCCCACTCCAAGAGGTAGCCGTCGGCGACCGTTGTTCCGATTAGCCCCCCCGCCCGACCGGATGCCTCGAGGACCTTGACGGCGGCATCCGGGGCCCGCCTTCGGATCTCGTGCGCAACCGCGAGGCCCGTGATGCCAGCGCCCACGATAATCACGCGGTGGACCGTTTCAGACCCCCCGAGAGAAGGCAGGCGTCTCCTTCGCCGCCCGGGTGTAGGCGTCGAACGTGGAGGCAACGCTGCGTCCAAAGATACGTCCCAGGTCCGTGGCCAACCAGCCGCCCCCATTGTTCTCTACGATGAGGCCTTCCGCGACGAGGCCCGGCGCGGTATCGAGGGCCTCCCGGATCACGACCTCCGCCATGGCCCCGTAGGTATCCCGGAGCCGCGGGAATTGGAGGCGTCCGTTGCACAGGAGACCCATGATGGCGTCCCGCCGTACGAGGTCCTCCTGGGAGAGGCGCATCCCCCGGTGGGTCGCCAGACCCCTCGTCACCACTCGCTCGAAGTACGCGGACAACTCCTTCGCGTTCTGGGCATAGCCACCCTGGACGTCGCTGATGCCTGAAACGCCCAGGGCCACGAGATCCTTCCCCGCCTGGGTCGTGTACCCCATGAAGTTCCGCTGAAGTGTCCCTAGGGTGGCAGCCCCCCACAGCTCGTCCGTGGGGAGGCAAAAGTGATCGAAGCCCACCGATTCGTACCCGGCGTCGAGGAGGGCGGTCCGGGCGAGGAGGAAGAGCCGCATCTTGTCCCGGCCCGTCGCGATGACCTCGGGTGGGAAGCCGCGTTGGTGGGGAAAGACCTGGGGCAGGTGGGCGTACGAGTATACGGCGAGGCGGTCCGGGCGGATGGTCAGGATCCGCTTCATGGTCGCCGCCATCCCCGCCTCCGTCTGGTACGGCAGGCCGTACACGAGGTCGATATTCACGCTGAGGAAGTTTCGATCGCGGGCGGCCTCCACCAAGCGCGCGGTTTCCTCGTAGCTCTGGTAGCGGTTGATCCGCCGTTGCACCTCCTCGTCGAAGTCCTGGACGCCCATAGAAATCCGGTTGAAGCCCAAGTCCGCAAGCGCGTCCATGTGCTCCATACTGGTGACCGTGGGGTGGACTTCCAGAGAGAGTTCCGCCTCGGACTGGATGTCGAATCGGTCCCGCACCATCCCTGTGAGCTCTCGAAGTTGGTGGGGCGTTAGGTGGGTGGGAGTCCCCCCGCCCAGATGGAACTGGGAGACCTCCCTCCCCTTGCCGAGATGGGCCACAACCGCGTCGGCCTCCTGCTCGAGGGCCCGGAGGTATCGCCTCGGGAGGGCCTCGTCCCGGGTAATCTTGACATTGCAGGCGCAGAAGAGGCAGCGCCGGATGCAGAACGGGAGGTGGACGTAGAGGCTGATCTCTCCACCCTCAACCCGGGAGGCTTCGAGGCGGTCCGCGTGGTCCGATGGGTCGTACGTGTCGGACCAATAGGGCACGGGCGGATAGCTCGTGTAGCGGGGCACCCGCCGGTCGTAGCGCTCGATGACATCCACAGTGATTTCCGACGACTCGCGGGGCTTCACCGCCGGAATGCCCTCACCTCCTTGACCACGGACTCCACGCGGTCCAGCCGCGCCTCCGGGGGCATGCCCTCCCCCAGGTTGAAGATGTGGGGGCCCCTCCCGCCCTCCTCCAAGACCCGCCGGACGGCCGAAGTGAGTCCGTTCGCCCCCTTCAACAGGAACCGCGGGTCCAGGTTTCCTTGCAAGGTGACGTCGCGGGGGACGCGCTCCCTCGCCGCCCGCAACCCGATCGTCTGATCGACACCGAGGACATCGGCGCCAGTACGGACAGCCAGGTCCACCGTGCCCGCGGACTTTCGGCTGTAGTAGATAAGCGGCAAGCCCGTGCCGCGGAGTCCCTCGATCACCTTGGCTGCGTGGGGGAGAGCCAGCCGGGCGTAGTCCTCTCGGGGGAGGAGGCCTGCCCACGTGTCGAAGACCTGAAGGGCGTCGGGGCCCGCCTCCGCCTGGTACTTCAAACAGGAAACGATGGTCTCCACGACGACGCCCATGAGTCGGCGATAGGCCTTGGGGTGGTTCTCCTCGAAGGCCCTGCCCCCAGCCCGCCTTGTGGAGCTTCCCTCGATGAGGTAGGATGCCAGGGTGAAGGGAGCGCCAGCAAATCCGATGACGGCCTTCTGCGGGATCGACTCCCGCACCTGTTTCAACGCCTGCGCCTGATAGGGGTACTCCTCCCAGTTCGTCACCGATTCGAGCCGGTCCACGGCATCCGGCGTGTCCACGGGTCTCGCCAGGACGGGCCCCTTCCCCTCCACGAATCGTAGGCCCACGTCCATGTAGAAGAGGGGGACTAGGATGTCGGAGAACAGGATAGCGGCGTCCACATCGAACCACCTAAGGGGTTGGAGGGTCACCGCCGCCGCCCGCGCTGCGTCCGTGCAGAGGGCCTCGAAGGAGTGGCGCGCCCGCAGGGCACGGAATTCCGGGAGGATCCGGCCCGCCTGCCGCATGAACCACACCGGCACCCGTTCCGTCCGTTCCCCCGTGGCGACCGCGACGAAGAGCTCCCGACTCTCCCGTGGATCACCCATCGGAGGCGACCTCCCGGAAGGCCCGCGTCAGGCCCGCAACGGCAGTATCGATCGCCTCGTCGCCATGGGCCGTCGACAGGAACTCGACCTCATAGGCGCTCGGCGGGAGGTACACCCCCCGCTCCAGGGCCGCCCGGTGGAGCGTCGCGAATCGGGTCTCCGCCTGCTTGCTGATCTGGCCGACAGCCCGTGGAGGACCGCCGTCCTGGAAGAGCATCCAGAGCATCGAAGCGATGTGGGGGACCAGGGCGGGGAGACCCGACTCCGCTGCGGCCTCCGTCAGGCGCCTCGCGAGGCCTCCGGTGGCCCTTGCCAGCTCGGCATACGGGTTCGTCTCCAGCAGGACCTCCAGCGTGGCCCTCCCCGCTGCCATGGAGAGGGGGTTCCCACTCAGCGTACCCGCCTGGTACACGGGCCCCTCGGGGCTCACGAGGGCCATGCATTCCTCCCGGCCGCCGAAGGCTCCCACGGGCAGGCCGCCCCCGATGATTTTCCCCAGGGCAACCAGGTCAGGACGCAGGCCGTAGTGCGCCGTGGCCCCGCCGGGACCCAGACGGAACCCCGTGATCACCTCATCCACAACGAAGGCGGCACCGGATCGGCGGCACAGGCGCTCCAAGGTCTTCAGGAACGCCTCCCGGGGGAGGAGGAGGCCATAGTTCGCTGGGACGGCCTCGATAACCGCCGCCGCCAAGACCTCGCCCTGGTCCTCGAAGAATCTCTGCAACGACCCCTCGTCGTCGAGGGGGAGGATCGCCGTGTCCCGAATCGTCCCCGCCGGCACGCCCGCGCTGCTCGACGAACCGAAGGTCGCCAGCCCGCTCCCCCCTTTCACGAGGAGGGCGTCCCCGTGGCCGTGGTAGCACCCGTCGAACTTTAGGATGAGGTCCCGCCCGGTCCATGCCCGGGCCACGCGAAGGGCAGACATCACCGCTTCCGTGCCGCTGTTCACGAAGCGTAGACGGTCCACCGCGGGGTGGGCCGTCACGATGTGCTCGGCCAGGGCGACCTCGTCCGGGTTCGGGGCGCCATAGGAAGTCCCGCAGGCAGCACTCTTCTGCACAGCCTCCACGACCGCCGGGTGGGCGTGGCCCATTATGAGAGGGCCGAAGGAGCCGCACAAGTCCACGTACTCCCGTCTCTCCACGTCCCTTAGGTATGGGCCCTTTCCCTCGGCGATGTAGCGTGGGGTCCCGCCCACCGCCCGGAACGCCCGGACGGGGGAACTCACCCCTCCGGGCATGAGGCGGAGCGCCCTCGCGTGGAGCTCGGCGCTCCTCAGGGGATCCACCCCCGCTCCACAGCCTCTCTGGCGTGGTACGTGATCACGATGTCGGCCCCCGCACGGAACATGGCGGTGAGGTTCTCCACCACGACGCGGGCCTCGTCGAGATACCCCGCCGTCGCGGCCGCCTTGACCATGGAGTACTCCCCGCTCACGCTGTAGGCGGCCACGGGGAGGGTTGTGGCCTCTCGAGCGGCCCCGATGACATCCAGGTAGGCCAGGGCGGGCTTCACCAGCACCGCGTCCGCCCCCTCCTCCTCGTCCAAGAGGATTTCC